>DATNEW010000016.1 GCA_035606695.1 Gemmatimonadaceae bacterium | reverse complement strand
CGCCGCCCCCGCCCGCCGTGGATCCGCCCCCGCTGTCACTCGCCCCTTCTCGATCCGCACCGCCGCGCCGTACCCTTCGCGCAACTCCCCGGGCAACGACACGATCTGCGTCCGATACCCGAGCTCCTCGAGCCGCTTCATGACCGCCGGCGAGAAGCCGTCTTCCATCTGAATCGTCGCGCCGGCGGGCTGCGCTGCATTCCCCCCGCGGCCGAAACCACCGCCGCCAATCAAGAATCGCGGCAGCTCCAGCGCCGCCTGCGGATCGAGATGCTCATCCACCATTCCGATGAACGTCTGATACACCGCCGACGTGATCCACGCATTGCCCGCCGCGCCGAACGCCATCTCCGGCTTGAGCGAACGGCCCGTCCCCTCGAACACCAACGTCGGCGTGATGGTGCTCCCATGCCGCGCGAAGGGCAGCCGGGCGCCATACGCGTTCGGATCGGTGCCGTAGGAACCCAGCTTGTCGTTATATAAGAATCCTAATCCCGGCGTAACGTAGAAGTTCCCGCCCCACGTGCCGAGCGTCTGCGTCGCGGCCACCATGTTGCCGTCGGCGTCGGCAACGGCGTAGGCCGTCGTTCCGGCCGAGCGGCACGACGACGCCTGGTTCGCGTCGTAGCCGTGCGCGTAGCATTCCGGCGGCGTCGCAAGCTCGATGCTCGCCGCCTTCATGTTCGGCTTTGCGCAGCTCAGCGTGTCGCCGCGCAGCAGCGCCGGATTCAATGCCTTGTCGGGATCGAAGCACGCCCATCGCGCGCGCGCCGTGTCCTTGCTCGTGAACGGCTCGATGTCCACCGGCCACAGACTCGGATCGGCGATGCGATTCCGCGTCGACGGCACCAGCTGCCACGCCGCGATCATCGCGTGCAGCGTGCCCGCGTCGTCGGCATACGGCCGCGGATTGGGATACAGCTCGAGCATGTTGAGCTTCGACGCCAACTCCGCCCCGCCGCTCACCGGCGGCGCGCTCGCAAAGAACGTGTACCCACGATAGGTGCTCGACACCGGCTCACGCTCGGCCGCGAAGTAACGCGCCATGTCGCTCAGCTTCATCGCGTTGCCGTGCGCGTGCAGGTCGGTGACCATGCGGCGCGCGACCTCTCCTTTGTAAAAAGCGTCGGCGCCGCCGTGCGCGATCTGCTCGAGAGTCCACGCAAGGTCGGGATTCCTGAGCGTGTCGCCGGCGTGCAGCGGTTGAGCGTCCCGGAAAAACAGGGCACGCGCGCCTGGCGACTTTAGAAATTGCTCACGTTCCGTCGCGAGCGTCGTCGCGAGACCTTCGCTGACGACGTACCCGTCGCGCGCGGCGCGGATCGCGGGCTGCAGCAGCTCCGACCACGTGAGCTTCTTGCCGCCGAACTTCTGCCACGCGAGATACATTGCCGCCACGGTGCCGGGCACGTTCACGACCGCCGGCCCGTCGGGCAGGCGGCCGTTCTGCAACAGCGACGTGTTGCCGAGTCCCGCGTCTTCGGGCACGCGCGACATGAACTCGATGAGCTGCGGCCGCTCCATGCCTTTCTTGTAGACGATCAACTGCCCGTATCCACCCGGGCCGCTCGCGTCGGGTTCGACGACGCCCAGCGCGAACGAGATCGCCACGGCGGCGTCGACGACGTTGCCACCCTTCGCGAGCATCTCGACACCCGCGGCCGTGGCGACGGGATGCGCGCTCGACACCGCCGCGCGACCTGTCGCGGCCTGGCGATATGGCGGATGCTCGCGCAGCAAATCGTGAACGACCGTCGCCAGCTCGTCGTCGTTGGCGGCGGCGATCGCGCGCGTGCGATATTTCTCGCGCAACGTCTCCCACTTCGCGCGGCGCGCCGTTGCGTCCGGCGTGGAGTAGTAAAGTGCGGCCGTGCGATTCCACACTTGATCGAAGGCATCGGCGTTGTGTCGCGCGCGATCCGTCAACGCCGGCGAGCCTGACTGCTCGGCAAGCTGCTGATCGGGCGCCGAGGGTGCGTCGACCGACCACAATCCACCCTTGGACACCGCCAGCAGATTCGCATTGCGATCGCCGGTGCGATCGGGGTCGCCGTTGTAACTGACGGCGGCAATCGCGTCGTTTCCGATGTCAGCCAGCGCAACCGTCTGGCCGACGGGACTCCACGCCGACTCGGCATGCCGCGCGCTGATCAGATTCACATAGTGTCCATCGAGCGGCGACACGAAGACGCCGCCGCGCGCGCCGCTCGCCGTCCACGAAAGACGATCGCCACTCGGCGCCCACGCCGGGCGCTCGATACGCGGATCCGTGAGCGCGACGTCATCGCGTCCCGTGTCGAGATGGTGCACGTGCAGCTTGTGCGTGTTGTCGGCTATCGAGACGTACGCGACGCGATTGCCGTCGGGCGAGATCGCGGGCCATTCCTCGACGACGCGATCGTGCGTCAGTCGCGACTCTTCGCCGTTTGGTTGATGCACCCACAGCGTCGCCGCACCGAGGCGGCCGCGCACGAAGATGATGCGTCCGTCGCTCGCGACGACGGGCTCGCCATTGGGAAGCGGCGACGTCGTGATGCGCTGTGGTTCGCCCTGCGCGCCGCCGCTGCCAATCGCGACGCGCCACACATTGAAGTTGCCGTCGCGGTCGGAGGAGAAAACAATCGCGGCGCCATCCGGCGTCCACGCTGGCTCTCGGTCCCACGCCGCGCCGGACGTGACGCGCGTCCACGCGCCGGCCTTGGAGACGATCCACAAGTCGCCGTCGACGCTCACAGCGAGACGACCGTCCCGCGAATACGCCGGATTATGAGCGGCGGGGGATTGGAGTTGTAGAAGAAGAGCGACCAGCAGCAGCATGGGTGTCATCCCGAGTGAGCGAAGCGAGCGAGGGATCTGCCGTCCCGGTCGAGAGACATCCCTCAGACCGTGATGCAAGATTCCTCGCTACGCTCGGAATGACAACCGGCGCCGACCGTGAGTGATCAATCCGCCCGCAACGCCACATTCGGATCCACGCGTGAGGCACGCGTGGCCGGCACCCAACTCGCCAGCACCGCGGCGCCGAGCAGCGTGACGATCACCGCCGCCATCACCGGCGGATCCTTCGGCGAAACGTCGAAGAGCAGCGGCGCCACCCATCGTCCGGCGACGAGCGCGATCAACGCACCAAGCACCACGCCGGGCACGACGATGCGAAGGCCTTCACGCACGACGAGGGAGATCACGTCGCGCGCCTGAGCGCCAAGCGCGACGCGCACGCCCATCTCGTGCGTGCGCTGCGTGACGTTGTACGCGATGACGCTGTACAGTCCGACGATCGCCAGCACGAGCGCCAACAAGCCGAACGCGGCGAACATCACGGCGCCGATCTTCCACGATCGCATCTCCGGCGCGACGATGGTCGAGAGCGGCGTCACCGTGACGTACGAGCTGCCCGTCATCAGGCGTTGCAGTTCGCGACGCACCGCGTCCGCATGCTGAGCGCCGGAGCCGCTCGTTCGCACGAACAGGCCGCCATCGTCGGGGCGAAACTGCGTCGTCGGCAGATAATAGTGCAGCTCCGCCTCGCTCAACTTGCTCCCGCGCGTGTCCTCGGCGATGCCGACGACGGTAGTGCAGGGCATACTGTCGGCGTTCAGATGCACGCATCTGCCGATGGCACTTTCATTCGGCCAGAGGCGGTTTGCCATCGACGCGTCCGCGACCATCACATGCGGCGATGTCGCGATGTCGCTCGACCGGAAGCCGCGACCCTGCAGGATGCGCGTACCCATCGTCGAAAAGAAATCCGGCGTGCCTGTCTGCAACGTAAAGTTTCCAAGCTTGCTCACCGAGTCGATTCCGGGGACGTGAAGGTCGATGTCCCACTCCATGTAGAACGGCACCGTGAGAGCGCGCGCGGCGTGCTCGACGCCCGGAATTGTTCGCGCGCGATCGAGCAGTGCGTTGAGAATGTGCTTATTGTGCTCCGAATCCAGCGAAGCGCCGCGCCACTGCGGCTCGACCCACAGCACCTGATCGGTGTCATAGCCAAGGCGAATGTTCCGCACGTTGATCAAGCTGCGCACGAACAGGCCGGCGCCCACGAGCAACACGACCGACAGGGCCGCCTGCCCAACGAGCAATGACGCGCGGAGGCGAGAGCGATGCACGTGGCCTTCACGCGCGCCGGTCTTGAGCGCGGTCGCGAGATCTTCTCGTCCTGCGTGAAGCAGCGGCGCCACGCCCGTGAGAATTCCGGCGAACACGGCGAGCGCGGCGGAGAATCCGAGTACGCGCATATCCGTGAACGCGCCGGCGCCGGTGTCCGCCTCCTGGAGCAAGAGCCTTCTCACCGCCGCGCCGCCCCACTGCGCGATCGCCACGCCGAGGAATCCGCCAAGGCCCGCCAGAAGGACGCTCTCGGTGATGAGCTGCATGAGCAGACGTCCGCGACTGATGCCGAGCGCAATGCGCAACGCTATTTCGCGGCGGCGACGCAGCGCGCGCGCCAACAGCAGATTCGCGACGTTCGCGCAGGCGATCAGAAGCACGATCGCCGCGACGCCGATCAACCACGTCGCGACCTTCGCGTCGCTGCGTGCGTTCGGCCCGCGATCCTCGAGCACCGGCCCGACGATCGCGCGCGGCTTCGCGAGCGTCAGGGGAGTGGTGCGCGCCTTGATCTCCAACGCTTTTGCGTAACTCAACTGCGTGGCGCGAGTGAGATCGGCGGTCGCCTGGGCGAGCGACACGCCCGGCTTCCGCCGCGCAAACACCTCGAGCCACGTCAGGTTGTACGCCTCGTACCAGCCTTGCTTCGGGGCAAAGCCAAATCCTTCCGCGCTGATGTGCGCCGCGACGGGAATGAACGCAACGAGCGGCCGCGCCGAAAATCCACTGAAGCCTTCGGGCGCGACGCCAATGACGGTGTACATCGCCGATCCCATCGCCAGCCGGGTGCCGATGACATCGCCCCGGCCGCCGAACTGTGTTTGCCAGAACGCATACGAGAGCACGGCAACCTTGGCGCCGTCGGGAGGAGCGCACTCCGCCGCTGTGAAGAAACGGCCGATCACGGGTTTCGCATCGAACATGCGCCAGAGGTCGGCCTCGGCGACGCCGACGTGCATCTCTCGCGTCGCATCGCCCGTACCGATCGCCAGCTTCGCGTCATAAAACGGCGTCATCGCATCGAACGAGCGTGTGTTCTGTTTGACGTCGAGATACGGGCGGTAGCCGGTGGTGCCCGTGATGTTCTCTTTGCCGCGATAGGTGGTCGCGAAATACAGGCGTGCGTCGCGTTGCGGCGTCACGAGGAACGCCGGCGGGCGAAACAGCAGTCGATCGACGACGCCGAACATCGTGGCGTTCGCGCCGATGCCGAGTCCGAGTGTGACGACGACGGCGAGCGCGAAGCCGGGCGACAATCGCAGCCCGCGCAGCGCATATCGCAGATCCTGCACGAACGCGCTCCACCACTCGGCGCGCCGTTCGCGGTCGACGCGCGAACGATCGATGCTCGTGAGGCGCTCGCGCGTGCGTTGGAGATCCCCGAAGCGGCGCACCGCCTCGCGGCGCGCATCGTCGGCGCTCATGCCGCCCGCGATCAAGTCGCGCGTCGTCATGTCGAAGTGAAACTGCAGCTCGTCGTCGACCGCGTGCTCGACGCCCGCGCTGCCGCGGTCCAGGCGCATGAATCGGCGCAATCCGGGAAAGCGACTCATGGCACGCTCCTCACACGGTGCGAAGCACTTTGAATACCGCGGCAGCGTACTCCGTCCACACTTCGGACTTGGCGCGAAGCTGCTTTCGTCCCTGGGCGGTGAGCTGATAGAACTTCGCCTTGCGATTGTTCTCCGACACGCCCCACTCGGCCTCGAGCCACCCGCGCTTTTCCATGCGGTGGAGCGCGGTGTAGAGCGCGCCTTCCTCGATCTGCAGGCGCTGGTTGGTGACGCCGCGGATCCACGACGCGACGGCGTAGCCGTGCCGCGGTCCCCACTTGAGCGCCTTGAGCACGAGGAGGTCGAGCGTTCCCTGGAGCAGGTCGAGATCGATGGTCGCCACGCGGCGTTCCCCTGAAATGTTGATGGGAATGAAGCGGAATGCGCCTCCTCCCCTGAATGATTCAGGGAAGGAAACTATCACTCTGACACCGGGTCCGTCAAAAACGTTCCCGCCACCCCGCGAAACCCCAGGCGCCCGCCGAACGGTAAGTTTCCTGCCATGCCCGAACTGCCGGACATCACCGTCTACGTCGAAGCGCTCGAACGCCGCATCCCCGGCGCAACGCTCGATGAAGTCCGCCTCAAGACGCCATTCCTGCTTCGGACAGTGGAACCGCCACTCTCCGATCTGATCGGCAAGCGCGTCGTCGCCGTCTCGCGACTCGGCAAACGCATCGTGGTCGAGCTGGAGGGCGACCTGTTCATCGTGCTGCACCTGATGATCGCCGGCCGCCTTCACTGGAAAGCGCGCGGAGCGAAAGGGGGCCGCAGCCCGCTCGCCGAGTTCGACTTCTCGACGGGCACGCTCACGCTGACCGAAGCCGGCACGAAACGCCGCGCATCGCTCTACCTCGTCCGCGGCCGCGCGGGACTCGCCGAGCACGGGCGCGGCGGGCTCGAGGTGCTCGACGCATCGCGCGACGCATTCGCCGAGCGACTGCGCTCGGAGAATCACACGATCAAGCGATCGCTCACCGACCCGCGCCTGTTCAGCGGCATCGGAAACGCGTACTCCGACGAGATTCTCCACCGCGCGCGCCTGTCGCCGGTGAAGCTCACGAGCCGCCTGTCGGACGACGAGATCGCGCGCCTGTTCGATGCGACGCGCGCGACGCTCATCGAATGGACCGACCGGCTGCGCAGGGAATCAGCCGACGGCTTTCCCGAAAAGGTCACGGCCTTCCGCGACGAGATGGCCGTGCACGGCAAGTTCGGTCAGCCGTGCCCCGTCTGCGGTACCGCGGTGCAGCGCATTCGATACGCCGACAACGAAACGAACTACTGCGCGCGCTGCCAGACGGACGGAAAGCTCCTTGCCGATCGCGGACTTTCGAGATTACTCAAGCAGGACTGGCCGCGCAGCATCGACGAGTTGTAACGGCCCTCATTCCGCCCGCAGCGCGATGACGGGATCGACCAGCGTCGCGCGGCGCGCCGGGAGATAGCTCGCCACCGCGCCGCAGATCGCCAACAGCGCCGCGACTCCCACGAACGTCACGGCATCGCGCGGCGGCACGTCGAAGAGCAGCGTGGACATGAACTGCGTCAGCAACAGCGCGCCGAGCACGCCGACGCCCAACCCCGCACCGACCAACACCAACCCGCGTCCCACGACCATGCGCCGCACCGCGCGCGACGATGCGCCGAGCGCGATGCGAATGCCAAGCTCGCGCGTGCGCTGGGTGACGAGGAACGAGAGCACGCCGAACACCCCCAGCACGGCGATGGCGAGTGCAACCGCCGCGAACACGCCGAGCAGCGTGGTGGACCAACGCGCGGGCGCGACCGCCGCGGCGAGCACGTCGTCGTACGTGCGCATGTCGCCGACCGGCGTCGTCGGCATCACCGCGTGAACGATCGCGCGCGCCGACGGCGCAAGAAGTGACGCATTGCCCGTCGTCCGCACCACGACGTCGAAGAACGGCCAGCTCGGCATCACGGCGAGTGGGATGTAGACGGTCGGCAGCGGATCGGCCGCGAGGCCGGCGTCGCGCGTATCGGCAACGACCCCGACGATCGGCGCCTCATGAAACAGCCGATTGTCGGGCGCACCCATGTAGACTGGTTTGCCGAGTGGATCTTCGCCGGGATAGTACTGCTTCACCAACGCCTCGTTCACGATGATCCCGGGCGCATCGACGCGATCGGCGGTCGTGAACAATCGGCCGCGCACGAGCGGAATGCCGGTCGCCGCAAAGAACTCCGGCGTCACGACACGATACGGCACGCCGGTCGGCTGCACGTTTTCAGGCAGCGGTCGATCGATGCGATTGAACCACGCCCCCGTGCCGCGTCCCGCGATCGGCAGATAACTCGTCACCGCCGCGGCCCGTACGCCCGGCAGTGCGTGCAAGCGCGTGAGCACATCCTCGAACATCGCGGATGACGCCGCGTGAGGACGCAGGCTGAACGTCAACACACCCTCGGTTCGCACGCCGCTGTGAACCTCGCGCAGGCGCTCGAAGCTTCGCAGCAACAACCCGGCACCAGTGAGCAGAATCATCGCGAGCGCGATCTCGGACACGACGAGCACGCTGCGCGCCCATTGGTGTCCGCTCGAGCCGCGGCCGCCGTCCCGCAACGCATCGATGGACGAGCCGCGAGCAAGCTGCCAACCCGGCACGCTCCCGAATGCGAGACCGGCGGCGATCGACACGAACGTCGTAAAGAGAATCACCCGCGCGTCGAGCGCGATCTCGCCGGCGCGCGGCAAGTTCGTCGTCACCTGCGCGGCGAGCAGCAACCTGAGAAATCCCTTGCCGACCAGAAGTCCCGCGACGCCGCCGGCGCCCGCGAGCAGCATGCTCTCGGTGAGCAACTGACGCAACACGCGCGAGCGGCCGGCGCCGAGGGCTTGGCGAATCGCGATTTCGCGGCGGCGGCCTGCTGCGCGCGCGAGCAACAGGTTGCCAAGGTTGGCGCAGGTGATGAGCAGCACGAACCCGACGGCGCACATGAGCACGAACAACTGCCGTCTCACCGCGCCGACGATGGTGTCGCGCAGCGGCGCGACATCGATGCGCGTTCCCTGATTGAATTTTGGCCAGTCGCGAATCAATCGATCGCCGATCACGCCCATCTCGGCGCGCGCTGCGTCGACGGTAGCGCCCGGCGCGAGACGGCCGACGACGGAAATGAAGTATTGGTCGCGATTGGCGCGAAACTGCGGCGTGAAGTGCGCGGGCACGACGTAGTCGAGCGGATCGCCGAATCCGAACGCGGGCGGCATCACGCCGACGATCGTCGTGGGCATTCCATTGAGATCGACGACGCGGCCGATCACGCCGCGATCGCCGCCGAACGATCGCCGCCACCGATCGTAGCTCAGCACCATCACCGGCGGCGCTTCCGGCACCTCGTCGTCGAGGGTGAGCACGCGGCCGATTTCCGGAGCAACGCCCAGGAGCGGCAGCAGGCCGCCGATGCTGCGCAAGCCCTCGAGCTGTTCCGGATCTGCCCCGCCGCGCAGCAACGTCGCGGTGACGCCGGAATATCCGGCGAGATGCATCGACCTCGTATGTGCTTGCCAATCATAGAAGCTCGCGGGCGACGTTTCGCTGGTCGCCATCGCGTCGGCGGTCTTGTCGACCTGATTCAACGCGACGAGCCGCGACGGATCGGCGAAGTGCAGCGGCGCGAGCAGCACCGCGTCGACGACACTGAAGATTGCCGTGTTGGCGCCGATGCCGAGCGCGAGCGACGCGATCGCGACGAGCGCGAAGAGTGGCGAGCGGCGCAGCGACCGCGCGGCGACGGTGAGGTCCTGGCGAAGCGAGTCGAACATGTTCTCCTCGAGGCGAGTCGTCGCGGCGGGTGCGCGAATGGTGCGATCGGTGCGCCGCTCGTTCACGGCGAGACGAATGAGACCGGGCAGCTCGGCCGCCAATGCACGCCATGCGGCGCGCCGGCCGGCGCGTGCGCGGACGGCGCGATCGATTTCCGTGTACACCGCGAGCAGCTCGCTGCCGAACGCGTCGTGAAACGACGACGGCAGCAAGAGCACGAGCAGTGCGCGGTAGACGCGGACCGTCATCGCCGTGCGGGGATGAGATGCTTGGCGCGCGCCATCGCCGCGAGTCGCTCGAGACGCATGGCTTCGGCGCGCGCGGCCTCGCGGCCGAGGTGCGTGAGGTGGTAATAGCGGCGGCGCGGGTCGTCGCCGGTGCGGGGCCGGCGGCGCGCCTCTTCGATCCATCCCATGTCCAGCAGGCGCTTCACCGCGGCGTACAGCGTGCTCGCCGTCAACTTGACTTCGCCGCCGGTGCGCTCGGCGACATCCTGAATGATGGCGTAGCCGTGGAGGTCTTCGCCGACGAGGGCGAGGAGGATGTGAAAGACCTGCGGGCTGGGCGCTGGGTGCTGGGCGGTGGGCATGCGCTGGGCGATGGTCGTTGGGCGGGTGCGCGATATACCGCACGGTGATATACCGTCTCACGGTATACTGCGACGCGACACACTTTCCGTCAAGACCCATCGCCCATCGCCCATCGCTCACGCCGCGGTCAAAATCTCCGCGCGGCCCTCTCGGATGACGATCGTATGCTCGTAGTGCGCCGCAAGGCAGCCCGTCGCCGTGCGAATCGTCCAGCCGTCGTCATCCTCGAACACCGGCGACGGCCGCTCGGCAATGATCGGCTCGAGCGCGATCACCATGCCGTCCGTGAGCGTGCCCGGCGTGAACGGGCTGAAGAAATTCGGGACCGACGGCTTTTCGTGAAGGCCGCGCCCGACGCCGTGCCCGCACATCTCGCGGATGACCGAGTGTCCCCAGCGATTCACTTCTTCTTCGACCGCGCGCCCCAGTGCGGAAATGCGAACGCCCGCTGACGCGACCTCGAGGCCGCGCCTGAACGCGCGCTCGGCGCACTGCGCGAGATTGTGCGCCGCCGTGCTCACCGGCGGAATGATCGCGGTGCACGCGGAATCGGCGATGAATCCGTCCAGCTCCGCCGTCACGTCGATCTTCACGACGTCGCCCGGCTTCAGGCGGCGCGAGCCGGGAACACCGTGCACCACCTCGTCGTTGACGCTGATGCAGTTGAACCCCGGAAACGCATAGGTGAGCTGCGGCGCGGAGCGTGCGCCGTGGCGGCGAAGGAAGTTGGCGCCGACGTCGTCGAGTTGCTCAGTCGTCATCCCCGGCGCGAGCGCCTGGCGCATCTCGATGATGGCTTGGCCGACGAGCTTGCCCACCGCGCGCATGCCTTGCAGGTCGGAACTGGATTCGATGGTCATGAGGCGGAAAACGGTAAGCGGTGACTAGAGCGACATCGAGCCTTCGCACACCAGGACAGTCTTGCCGCCGACGCGCGCAGCCGTGATCGCGCCGTCGTTCTTGTCCGCTTCGATCTCGAGAAGGCTCGGGCGGCCCATCTCGAAACCCTGTTCGACGATCCAGCGCAGCGTGCCGTCGCGGCGTTCATCGCGCGCGGCAAGGTAGCCCGCGAGCGCGACGCACGCGCTGCCCGTCGCCGGATCTTCGGGAACGCCGATGCCGGGCGCATACATCCGCGCGCGAATGTCGTGTCCGGCCTGCTCCGCTTCGGTCGCGAAGACCATCACTTTCTCCGTGACGTAGCCGCCGAGCGCGGCCTCGAAGAGGTCGAGCTTCACGCGTGAGCGCGAGACCGCGTCGCGATCACGCAACGGCACGAACAGAAACGGAGTGCCGCACGAGACGGTCTCGGGTTTCATTCCGCGCTCGCCGTCGAGCACCGAATCGGTCGGCAGCGAAAGGGCGGCGGCCAGTTGCGCGGCGGATGGCGGCGGCGGCCCGACCTGCGGAAGCTGCGCGACCGAGAGCTGCGCGAATTCCGGTTTGCCGTTCCTTGCGCGAATCATGACGGGAACGGGGCCGACGCCTTCCTCGAGCACGATTCGCGTTTCGTCCCCGCTGAGACGAACGGCTCCGACCGACGCGAGGACGTGCGCGGTGCCGACCGTCGGGTGCCCGGCAAACTGCAACTCGCCGCCCGGCGTGAAGATGCGGACCTTGGCCGTATGGCTCGGGTCGTCAGGCGGCAGTACAAATGTGGTCTCGGAGTAGTTGAACTCTCGTGCGATCGGGTGCATTAGCTCAGAGGGGACTTTGCTCGCGTCCGGAAAGACCGCGAGCTGATTTCCGCCGAAGCGCCGATCGGTGAACACGTCACAGGTGAAATAGCGAGCGTTCATTGTAGGGAAAATGTAGTGACGGGTCGTATTGGGAACCGCGCATGCCGGTTCCGTGTCTCAAAGTGTCTCAACCAAGACGGCGAGCGCGTCGTAGTGTAATCATGGCCCATTGGTTTGAAGGAATTTTTTCGTTTCTCTTCAAGTACCGGCCAACGGAGTTCGCGAAGGGAAGTTTTGCCTTCGGCGCGCCGTTCTCGGTGATCGTGTTGCTGCTGGCCGCGGCGGCGATTGGCGTGCCCGCGGTGCTGAGTTACGCGGGCGTGCGCGGGAAGAGCACGCGGCGCGATCGCTGGGTGCTTGGAACGCTGCGCGTCGCGGCCTTCCTCGTGTTGATCGCGTGTTTGTTTCGGCCGATGCTGCTGCTCTCCGCGGCGGTGCCGCAGCGAAATTACGTCGGCGTGTTGATCGACGACTCGCGCAGCATGCAGATCACCGATGGCAAGGACAAGTCGCGCAGCGACTGGGTGCGTCACGCGTTCGGCGGTCCGGACAGCTCGCTGCTCAAGGCGCTGCGTGAGAAGTTCGTCGTGCGGCTCTTCCGATTCTCGAACGGCGCGCAGCGCGTCGACAGCGTGGCCGAGCTGGGATTCAACGCGGGCGAGACGCATCTCGGCGACGCGGTGGAGCAGGCGCGCCAGGAGCTCGACGCCGTCCCGCTCTCGGGTCTCGTGGTGCTCTCCGACGGCGCCGACAATTCGCGTGCGCCGATCGGCGACGAACTGCTCTCGCTGCGCGCGCGCTCCGTGCCGATCTTCACCGTGGGACTCGGCGCCGAGCATTTCGACAAGGACATCGAGATTCGGCGCGTCGAAGCCGCGCACAGTGTATTGCGCGGCGGCGCGCTGGTCGCCGACCTGATGATTCGTCAACGCGGCTACGCCGGCAAGCGCGTGCCGCTCGTGGTCGAGGACAACGGCCAGATCGTTTCGCGCGATTCGATCACGCTGCCGCCGGACGGCGACGTGGCGCCGATTCGCGTGTCGGTCGTCGCGAACAAAGCCGGTGCGCGTTCGTTCGCGTTCCGCATTCCGGCGCAGCCGGGCGAACAGGTCGAGCAGAACAATGTGCAGCAGGCGCTCGTCGACGTGCGCGACGGCCGCGAAAAGATTCTCTACGTCGACGGCGAGCCGCGCTACGAGACGCGTTTCATTCGCGCGGCCGTCGAAGCCGATTCGAACATCCAGGTCGTGTCGATGATTCGGACGGCGGACAACAAGTTTCTGCGCCTGAGCGTCGACAGCGCGAACGAGCTCGCGAGCGGATTCCCGAAAACGCGCGCGGATCTCTTCCGCTATCGCGCGATCATCATCGGCAGCGTGGAAGCGAGCTTCTTCACGCACGACCAACTGGCGATGCTCGCCGACTTCGTCAACGTGCGCGGCGGCGGCCTCCTTCTCCTCGGCGGACGTCGATCGTTTGCCGAGGGTGGATATGCGGGAACGCCGTTGGCCGATGTCATGCCGGTCGTCATTGCCGGCGACGCCGTGCCGGATTCATTGACGTTTTTCGCGGATCTCAAAGTTTCGCTCGAGCCGGCCGGAATGACGCACGCCGTGGCGCAGATCGCGGCGACGCCGGCGGCATCGCTCGAGCGGTGGAAGTCCCTGCCGGCGGTGACGACGACGAATCGCATTCGCGAGGTGAAGCCGGGCGCGGTGACGCTGATTCGCGGCACGATGGCGCCGGGCGGACGCGCCGGCGAACCCGGTGCGCCGCTTCGCGATTACTCACAGCCGGTGCTGGTGTATCAGCGTTATGGGCGCGGACTGTCGGTGGCGTTCACGGTTCAGGATTCGTGGAACTGGCAGATGGATCCGGCGACGGCGGCGGACGATCAGACGTTCTCGCGGTTCTGGCGGCAGATGCTCCGGTGGATCACGACGGACGTTCCAAATCGCGTGGTGGTGTCGTTGCCGACCGACCAGGCGAACCCGAAAAGTCCGATCACGATTCGCGCGAGCGTGAGCGACAGCGGGTATCTCCCGCGGAACGACGCGAAGGTCGTGGCACACATCACGACCGACAGCGGATTCACGCGCGATCTGCCGCTCGATTGGGCGATCGACCGCGATGGTGAGTATCGCAGCACGTTCACGCCGGATCAGGCGGGCATCTACAACATTCGCGTTGATGCGGAGGCGCCGAACGGCGTCGTCGCCGGCGACACGACTTATCTGCGCGTCGCCGATCTCAATACGGAATACTACGACGCCGAGATGCGCGCGCCGCTGCTGCAGCGCATGGCGAAGGAAACCGGTGGAAAGTTCTACACGCCCGCGACGGCGAGCACGCTCGCCGAGGATGTGGCGTTGAGCAAGCATGGTGTGACGGTGGTGAATCAGATGGATCTGTGGGACATGCCGGCGGTGTTGTTCTTGTTGATTTCGCTGCTTGGGGCGGAGTGGTGGTATCGGAAGGCGCGGGGGTTGGCGTGAGGCGCCGGGCGGGCTGTCATCCCGAGCGAGCGTCAGCGAGCCGGGGGATCCCCTTCACCGCGGAGGACTCCTCCGTCGGGATGGGGGTCCCTCGACTCACTCGCTACGCTCGCTCGCTCGGGATGACGGCGCTGCTCGGCCTGACGCTCGTCGCGCGTTCGCTCGCCGCGCAAACGCACCTCCTGATCATCTCCGGCCTCGGCGGCGAACAGAAATACACGACCGAGTTCTCGCATCTGGCCCAATCGCTCGCCGACGCGGGCAATAAGCGTTTTGGTATACCAGAATCAGAAATCGTGTGGCTGGGCGAAGACAGTATTTCGACGCAGCCGCACTTTCGCGGGCAATCGACCAAGGTGAACGTCGAGCGCGCGGTGGCGCAGATGGCGCAGCGAGCCGGGCCCGGCGATCAGGTCGTCCTCGTCCTCATCGGGCACGGGAGCGGCGAGGGCGAGGATACCAAGATCAGCATTCCGGGTCCCGATCTCAGCGCGCGAGACTTTGCCCAGCTCCTCGCGCGTTTTCCGACTCAGCGCGTGGCGTTCGTGAACATGACGAGCGCCAGCGGGGACATGCTGCCTGTGCTGTCGGGGCCGAACCGCATCATCATCACGGCGACCAAGAGCGCGTTCGAGCGCAACGAATCGCACTTCGCGCAATTCTTCGTCGATGCGTTGACCAAGGACGTTGCCGACGTCGACAAGGACGGCCGCGTGTCGTTGCTCGAGGCGTTTCGCTATGCGACGGCCGAGACAAAGCGCTTGTACGAGACGGATACGCGGCTGCAAACGGAGCACGCGCAGCTCGACGACATGGGCATGAAGACCGGCGTGCCGGACCCCGACGGGCGTACAGGTCAGGGTTTGCTCGCGCGCCGTTTCTTCCTCGACGGCGGCTTCAAGGCGACCGGCAGCGTGAATGACGCGCAGCTCGCCGCGCTCTACAAGGACAAGTTCGCGATCGAGGATCAGATCGATCAGCTGCGGCAGAAGAAGACGGCGATGGCCGCCGACGCGTACGACGATTCACTCGAGGTGTTGTTGGTGCAGCTGGCGAGGAAGGCGAAGACGATTCGCGAGATTGAAGGGAGGAAGTCGTGAAGGGGGCACGTGTCACGCGCGAGCGTCAGCAAGCACCTGTCATCCCGAGCGAGCGTCAGCGAGTCGAGGCACCCCCGTCCCGGCGGAGGAGCCATATGCAGCGCTCCGCTGAGAAGGAGGTCCCTCGACTCCGGCGCTGGGCGCCTCCGCTCGGGATGACACTTGGCGTGATGCTCTTCGCCTCGCCGCTCTCCGCCCAATCCGCCTCCGACGGCCGCGACTCGCTCCAAGCCGGCAAATACAAGGAAGCGATCGTCATTCTGTCCAAGGTCCCCGCGGCCGACAGCGCATGGCTCGACGCCCAGCACGACCTCGTGCGCGCCTATGCATCGGTCGGCCGGTACGACGACGCCGAGAATACGGCGCGGCGCGCCGTGTCGACGCCGCGCGGCAAGGAATTATGGAATTCGCTTGGCCAGGTGCTGTTGGTGCGCGGCAAGCGCGCCGCGGCCGAGGGTGCGTTCGTGCGCGCGTCGAGCGAGCATGCGTCGGACAGTCTCGTCGCGCAGCTCAATCTCGCCGAGCTGCATTACGCGCGCGGCGAGCGCGATCGCGCGATGAAGGAGTTCGACCACTTCATCGACATCTACAACGCGTCCGCGGGGAGCAGCTTGTCGAGCGAGGAGCTCGTCGCCGTCGCGACGGCCGTCGAATACCTCGGCGCGAACGACCCGCAGCTCTTCAAGGATGCGCTGAAGGCGTACGATCGCGCGATCAGCGCCGACCCGACGAATCTGGACGCCAAGATCAAACTCGGCGAGCTGTTCCTGCGCAAATACAACTTTGCTGATGCGCAGAAGACCTTCGAGGACGTTCTCGACAACAATCCGAACGAGCCGCGCGCGCTGCTGGGTGCCGCGCGACGGCTCGAGGCGGACAATCAGCCCGGTGCGGATTCATTGTTGCGCGCCGCGCTGAACGTGAATCCGGATTATCCGGACGCGCGCACGCTGCACGGCGAGATGCTGCTCAGTCTCGAGGACTACGCCGGCGCGCAGCAGGACATCGATCGCGCGCTGCGCATCGATCCGATGAACGAGCGCGCGCTCGCCGTCGCGACGGCGATCAAGTATCTGTCGCACGACCAGCCTGGGTACGAGGCGATGCGGCAGCGCGCGCTCGCGGCGAATCCGAACGACGGCGAACTGGACGCCACGCTCGCCGAGCTTTCGGGTCAGGTGCGACTGTACGAACAGGCGGCGGATTTTGCGCGGCAAGCGTTGCAGCTCAATCCAAAGAACTGGCGCGCCTGGGGATTGCTCGGCAACAACGAGCTGCGCCTGGGCCAGATCGACGACGGAAAGAAGAGCCTCGAGACGGCGTTCTCAGGCGACCCGTACAGCGTGTGGGTCAAGAATACGCTCGACCTGCTCGACACATATAAGAACTATGATATGATCTCGAGCGATCATTTTCGCTTCATGATCGAGAAGGACGAGTCGCAGATTCTTGCGGTATACCTCAAGGATTTGGCGGAGCAGGCGTACGCGAAGTACTCGAAGGAATTCGGGTATGCGCCGCCGCCGCCGATTCGCATCGAGGTGTATCGCAGTCACGCGGACTTCTCGGTGCGGACCGTTGGGCTGGCGGGCCTGGGCGCGTTGGGGGTGAGCTTCGGAACGACGCTCGCGTTCGATTCGCCGGCCGCGAAGGACGCGGGTCCGTTCAACTGGGGCTCGACCGTGTGGCACGAGCTGGCGCACACGTTCACGCTTGGCGTGACGGACAATCGCATTCCGCGCTGGCTGTCGGAAGGACTGTCGGTGTACGAAGAGCATCACGGACCGAAGACCGGCTGGGGCTTCAGCGTGTCGCCCGATTTCCTCGCGGCGTACAAGGCGGGCAAGCTCGTGCCGGTGAGCCGCATGAACGATGGGTTCATGCATCCCGCGTATCCGGAGCAGGTGCAGTTCTCGTACTTCCAGGCGTCGCTCGTGTGCGAGTTGATCGTGCGCGACTACGGCGAAGGCGCGATCGCCAGGATGCTGCAGGCGTACAAGGACGGAATGACGACGGAGCAGGTGTTTCAGAAAGTGCTGAACACCGACATGAAGTCGTTCGACAAGAAGTTCGACGACTATTTGAAGCTGCGGTACGCGAGCGTGCTGCCGTCGATCACGAAGGAGCCGCCGGAGATCAATGCATCGACGTCGCTGGACGACGTGGATCAGATGGTGAAGAACAAGCCGAATGATTTCGGCGTGTTGCTGCTCGGCGGCATGGCGATGGTGGAGCACAATGAGCTCGATCGGGCGATTCCGCTGCTCGAGCGGGCGCGCGACATTTTCCCGGAGTATGGCGGCGACGACAGTCCGTACGCGGTGCTCGACGCTGTGTACGCGAAGAAGGGCGATCTCGCGAAGGAAGCCGCGGTGCTGGAGAGGTGGACGACACTGACCGAGACGAACGCGAAGGCGCTCGCGCGATTGGCTGATGTGCAGGAGAAGCTCGGGAACGCGAAGGCGGCCGCTGACGCGCTCGATCGATTGATGTTCGTGAATCCGTTCGATCTGGCGACGCATCAGCGACTCGCGCAGTTGTCGGCGGCGGCGGGGGACAGGCAGCGGACGATTCGCGAGCGTACCGCGATCGTCGCGTTGAATCCCGTGGACCAGGCCGACGCGTGGTATCAGTTGGCGCAGGCGCAGCACGACGCGGGCGACGACGTGCATGCGCGGACGAGCGTGCTGCGGTCGCTCGAGGAAGCGCCGAATTTCGAGAAGGCGCAGACGTTGCTGCTGACCATCTACGACGCTCGGGTTCGTCAGAGCGGCGGCGAGGTGAAGAAGCCATGAGCGCTTCGCGATGGGCGATGGGCGTTGGGCGTTGGGCGGTCGTCGGGATGCTTCTCGTCGCGCCACATCTTGTTGGTGCACAGCGGCCGACACGACCGCGCGGCGGAGGATTCAACCAATTCTTCGGCGGGCCGGACGACATGTATCAGCCGCCGGCGTTTCACGGCAACGTGCCGTACGACGGCCGGTTCACGTTTGCGCGCATTCGGTATCGCGGCTTCGAGCACTGGGCGGGGCCCGAGGGGCCGGGCTGGGCGCACGATTATCCGGACGCTGATGAGAATTTTGTAAAGATTCTTCGCGACGTCACGGCGGTGCATCCGTTCGTCGAATCGGGGCCGATGGTCGGCAGTGTGCTCGTTTCGCTCGACGATCCGCTCCTGTTCAAGTATCCCGTGAGCTACATGTCGGAACCCGGCGGCTGGCATCCGAACGACAAGGAGATGGCCGGTTTTCGAAGCTATATCCTGAAAGGCGGATTCATGATCTTTGATGATTTCCGCGAAGGGTGGCGCGGCAACTACGACTGGTCGAATCTCCAGCAGCTGACGGCGGTCGCGTTTCCGGGCCTGCACTGGATTCAGCTCAAGGGCGACGAGCCGGTCTTCGATTCATTCTTCAAGGTCGACATGAACAAGGCCGTCGAGTGGCCTTCGACCTCGGCGTACGGCACGCGGCCGCCAACGTACTGGGGCCTGTTCGACGGCAACGATCCGCACAAGCGCTTGATGCTGATGGCCAACGTCGACAACGACATCGGCGAATCGTGGCAGTGGTCGGGACAGGGATTCGTGCCGATCGCGCAGGCGAACGAGATCTACAAGCTGGGCATCAACTACGTGATCTACGCACTGACTCACTAGGCAATCACACCCGGGACGACTCTTGGCGACCACAGTTCAGACCCCGACGCTGGAATCGCACGACGACATCGCGTTGGCCGACCGGCTCAAGCGCGGGCACGATGAGATCATCACCGAGCTGCACAAGCTGATCATCGGTCAGGAAGACGTCATCGAGCTCGTGCTGCTGTCGTTGTTCACGGGCGGCAACAGTCTCATCGTCGGCGTGCCGGGACTGGCGAAGACGCTCCTGATCAGCACGATCGCCAAGGTGCTCGATCTGAAATTCTCGCGCATTCAATTCACGCCGGATCTGATGCCGAGCGACATCACGGGCACGGACATCATTCAGGATGACCCCGAAACGGGACGCCGGCACATGGTGTTCACGCCGGGCCCGATCTTCGGCAACATCGTGCTCGCCGACGAGATCAACCGCACGCCGCCGAAGACGCAGTCCGCGTTGCTCGAGGCGATGCAGGAACATCGTGTGACGGTGCAGGGGAAGACGTATCACCTCGAGGAGCCGTTCCACGTGTTCGCGACGCAGAATCCGATCGAGCTCGAGGGCACGTATCCGCTGCCGGAAGCGCAGCTCGACCGGTTCATGTTCAACATCATCATGGACTACCTGCCCGAGGACGACGAGGTGCGCGTCGCGACGTCGACGACGTCGGTGCAGAATCAGCGCTTTCAGCACGCGGTCACGGGTGCGGACATCGTGGCGTTTCAGCAGTTGGTGCGCCGCGTGCCGATCGCCGAGCCGGTGGCGCGGTACGCGGTGAATCTCGCGCGGACGAGCCGCCCGGGTCCGCATGCGCCCGACTTCATCAAGCAATGGGTGTCGTACGGTGCCAGCACGCGCGCGCCGCAGCATCTCATTCTTGGCGGCAAGGCGCGCGCGCTGATGGATGGCCGGTACAATGTGAGCTTCGAGGACATTCGTGCGCTGGCGAAACCAGTGCTCAGACATCGTGTGCTCACGAACTTTCACGCGCAGTCGGAGCATGTGACGTCGGATCAGATCATCGAGAAGCTGGTGAAGGCGGTGCCGATGCCGAAGTCGGGGATGTAGATGATGAGCGCGGTGGAAACAGCGCGTTTGTCATCCCGAGCGACCCTGAGCGCAGCGAAGGGGAGTCGAGGGACCCCCTTCTCGGCGGAGCGTTGCGTATGGCTCCTCCGTCGGGACGGGGGTCCCTCGACTTCGGCGCTTCGCGCCTTCGCTCGGGATGACAGAAGATGCGCGCCTGCGCTCGGGATGACAGGCATATGACAACGTCTCTCACCCCCCAGACCTCCTTCCTCGACCCCTCGGTCCTCTCCCGGATCGGGAATCTCGAGCTGCTCGCCAAGGTCGTCGTCGAAGGATTCATCAACGGCCTGCACCGCTCCCCGCATTTGGGCGCATCGACCGATTTCGCCGAGCATCGGGCGTACATGCCGGGAGATGACATTCGGCGGATCGATTGGAAGCTGTTCGGCCGCAGCGATCGCCACTACATCAAGGAATTCGAGGCGGACACCAACACGAACTTCAACGTGATCGTCGATGTGTCGCCGTCGATGCGGTACGGCGCGAATCCCGAGACGGGGCGCGTGTCGAAGCTCACGTATGCGTGCTATCTCGCGGCTTGCCTCACGTATTTCTCGAGTCTGCAGCGCGATCGAGTCGGTCTGGCGACGATCGACACCGACATTGTCGACTATGTACCGCCGTCGGCCAAGCATCTGCAGCTCGTCCTGCATGCGTTGGAGCGTATCGAGCGTAACGCGCGCGACGCCAAGGCGCTGCCCGGGCGGTCCACCCTGCTCCCGCCACTCCGAAAACTTTCGGAGACGTTTCGCCGCCGCAGTCTCGTCGTGCTGATTTCAGACTTCTATGAAGATCCGCAGGAGATCATCGACGCGCTGAGCTTCGTGCGCGGCCGCGGCAACGATCTGATCGTGTTCCACCTGCTCGATCCGCACGAGATCGACTTCTCGTTCTCCGATTCGACGAACTTCATCGACATGGAAACCGGCGAGAAGCTGCAGGTCATTCCCGACTATCTGCGCAAGCAATACCAGCAGTTGGTGCGCGAGCACACGACCACGTTGTCCAAGCGCATTGGCGAGTCGCGCGCCGACTACGCGATGTTCGATACGTCGAAGCCGCTCGATCGCGCGCTCTTCTCGTATCTGTTGGCGCGGCAGCGCTTCACGCGGACGCGATAGATGAGTTTCCTCGCCCCGGCGTTTCTTGCCGCGCTCGCGGCCATCGGCATTCCCGTCGTCATTCATTTGATCAACCGGGAGCGGAAAGTCGTCGTCGAATTTCCGTCGCTGATGTTCCTGCAGCGCATTCCCTATCGGTCGGTGCGGCGCCAGAAGATCCGGCATCTCTTGCTCCTCGCGCTGCGCTGTCTCGCGGTCGCGCTGCTCGTGGCCGCGTTCGCGCGTCCGTTCTTCCAGCGCCGCACGACCGCGATTGGCGCGACCGGCGCGCGCGAGGTCGTGATTCTCCTCGACCGGTCGGCGAGCATGGCGTACGGCGGCCGCTGGGACAAGGCGAAGGCCGCCGCGCACAAGGTGATCGGCGGGCTTGGTGCGTCGGATCGCGCGACGCTCGTGCTGTTCGCGAGTGACGCCGCCGTCGCGAGCGATCCCATGGCGACGCCCGATCGCGTCAACGCATCGATCAACGCCGCGAAGCTCGGCGCCGAAGCCACGCGATACGGTCCGGCGCTCAAGCTCGCGTCGCAGATCGTAGGTGCGTCGACGCTGCCGCGGCGCGAGGTCGTGCTCATCTCGGATTATCAGAAGATCGGTTGGGCGAACCACAACGAGGTGACGTTCCCCAAGGGCACGGTCGTAACGCCCATCGATCTGGGCGGCGCGGCGTCGTCGGACGTCGCGGTGTCGCAGGTGACGACCGATCGCGACAGCACGGGCGAGCGCGATCACGTGACCGTCGCCGCGCGGTTGATCAACACCGGCCGCGTGGCGAAGAACATCCAGGCGACGCTGTCGATCGGCGGACGCGACGTTCAAACGAAGAGCGTGAGCGTCGCGGCCACCGGTGCGCAGCAAGTTGCGTTCGCGCCGATCGCCGTGCCGAATGCGGCGACGAAGGGATCGGTGCGCATTACGCCGGACTCCTTGCAGCAGGACGACGTGCTCGCCTTCACGATCGCGCCCGACGCCGCGGTGTCGGTGTTGCTCGTCGAGCCCGCGACGCCGCGCGAGAATCAGAGTTTGTTCGTGAGCCGAGCGTTGGCGATCGGCGACCGTCCGTCGTTCCGTGTGACGGAAAAGCGCATCAACGAGCTCACGCCGCGCGACTTCGATGGCCGCGCGCTCGTGGTACTGGATGAAGTCGCGCCGCCGAATGGCGACGCCGGCGAGCGGCTTCGCGCGGCGCTCGATGGTGGTACGGGTCTCGTCGTCGTCCCCGGCGCGCTGGCCGTCGAGACGTGGCCGGCGGATTGGCGCGGCGTGCTTCCCGCGACCGTTGGGAAAATTGTCGATCGCACGTCGGACGCCGGCGGTTCGCTGTCGTCGATCGACTACGCGTATCCGACGTTTGAAGTCTTCAACGCGCCGCGCAGCGGCGATTTCTCGACGGCAAAGTTCTACCGCTATCGATCGTTGACACCGCAGCCGGGGAGCGTGGTCGGTGCGCGCTTCGACGACGGTTCGCCGGCGATCGTCGAACGAACACAAGGAAGCGGCAAGGTCGTGCTCTGGGCGTCGTCGCTCGACGCGTACTGGACCAACTTGCCGATGCAGCCCGTGTTTCTGCCGTTCGTGCATCAACTGGGCAAACACGTTGGCCGCTACGCCGATCCGCGGCCATGGTTCGTGGCGGGGGATGTGCTCGATCTGTCTCGCCACGGTGAGCTCACCGCGCAATTCGCGTCGAGCGCGCAGGACACGGCCCAGCTCGTTCTCGAGGCGCCGTCCGGCGCGCGCGAGCGAGTGACGACGGCGGGAGCGAACCATCTGATTACGCTGCGCGAACAGGGATTTTACGAGTTGCGCGGTCAGGACACGCCGGTAGGGAGTGGCCGGCCGATTGCCGTGAACGTAGATCCTACTGAGTCGGACTTGTCGCATCTGGATCCGCAGGACGTGGTGCTGGCCGTGACCGCGGTGGATGGGCGGCGCCAGCCGGGAAGCGATTTCAACACCGTGACGCCGCACGAGCAGGAACAGCGGCAGAAGGTGTGGTGGTATTTGCTGCTCGTGGCGCTGCTGTTGATGGCGGCGGAAACCACGTTGTCGAATCGGTTGTCGAAGGTGACACAATGACGTCATCCCGAGCGAGCTTCGCTCGGGATGACACACGAGGTTAGTTACATGGAATCCACACACGGCCTGCCGTCCGAACACACGCAGCTCCTCGGCGTCGTTCGCGGCGTGCGCAACCGATATCGCGCGAAACGCGCGCTGCGCGGCGCGGCGATCGCGATCGCCGGGAGCTGGTTGGCGCTCGCGGCATCGGCGTACGCAATGAGCGCGTTCAAATATTCGGACAGTGCGGTGCTCACCGGTCGCATCGGGTCGCTCGCGCTCATCGTTGCGCTCGTGGCGTGGTTCGTGATTCGTCCGCTGCTGCCGCGCCTCGACGACGACAAGGTGGCGCTCTATCTCGAGGAGCACGAGCGGTCGCTGCAGGCCACGATCATCACCGCCGTCGAGATGCGGCGCGAGCGGTCGAACGGTGTGCCACGTTCGCCGATGCTAGTCGATCGCCTGACGCACTCGGCGCTCGAACGCGCGCACAAGGTCGGCGACGGACGCACCGTCGACGCCGGCGAGCTGAGAACGAACGCGGGAATCTTCGCCGCCGTCGCCTTCGCGACGTTGGTGCTCACCGTCTTCGGTCCGAGCGTGATTCGCACCGGCGTCAAGCTGGTCGCGACACCGTGGGCGGCGGCGACGCCGGCGAGCATGTTCAGCATTTCCGTCGAACCGGGCAACGCGACGATCGCCAAGGGTGGCGATGAGCTCATCGAAGCCAAGTTGCGCGGCTTCC
The DNA here is from genome assembly GCA_035606695.1 of Gemmatimonadaceae bacterium. NCBI lineage: Bacteria > Pseudomonadati > Gemmatimonadota > Gemmatimonadia > Gemmatimonadales > Gemmatimonadaceae > Gemmatimonadaceae bacterium. Next base: position 104,192 of record DATNEW010000016.1, on the reverse strand, counting down.
AATCCGAGCATGTGGAGCTCCTGGTCCGCTCGGCTGATTCGACGAATTGGTCGCGCGTGCCGATGGCGGCCGACAGCACCGGCGCGTTTGCGTCGCGGCTGTTCGACATCGGCGGAAAGATGGAATACCTGGTCGAAGCGAACGGTGTGCGCTCATCCGTCTACACGCTCGACGTGTCGAACCTGCCGTTCGTGAAGCAGATCGATCTTCAATACCGCTTCCCTGCGTACACGCAAATGGACCCGCAGGACGTCGACAGCACCGGCGACATCGCGGCGCTCAAGGGGACGATGGTGCGCGTGCGCGTCGCGCCGACGGTCGCGACGGCTGGCGGGCGCCTCGTCACCGACGCGGGCGACACGCTCAAGCTCGTGCCGACCAACGACGGCCATCTGATGGCCATGCTGCGCGTGGACAAGCCGGGTTTTTATAAAGTTGAATTAGAGGGTCCTCAAGGCCGTCTCGTGACGGGCTCGCTCGACTATACGATCGACGTCCTCCCCGACCATCCGCCCACGGTGCACTTCACCAAGCCGGGGCGCGACACGAAAGTGCTGTCCGTGGACGAGGTCTACACCGAGGCACAGGCCGAGGACGACTATGGCGTCGCGAAGCTCGAGCTGGTGTATTCGGTGAACGGCGCGGAGGAACACGCGCTGCCGCTGCACGAGGGCACGCGCGCCATCAAGGACATCTCGGCGGGCTATACCTTCATGCTCGAGGGCATGAAGCTCGAACCCGGCGACGTCGTGTCGTATTATGCGCGCGCGACCGACAACAACGGTGTAACGGGAGCGCAGCAGACATCCACCGACATGTACTTCCTGCAGGTACGGCCGTACGAAAACGACTATCGGCAGGGTCAGGGCGGTGGCGGCGGCGGTCAGGGAGGCGGCCAGCAGAACGACGCCGGCCAGTTGTCGCAACGCGAGCGCGACATCATCGCCGCCACGTTCAAGACCGCGCGCGACAGCGCCCAGACGGAAAAGAAGTCGTATGAGGAAAACCTCGCGACGATTCGCCTGTCGCAGCAGCGTCTTCGCGAGCAGACGAATCAACTCGCCGATCGGCTGGTGCAGCGCGGCATCGCGAGCAGCGACAGCAACTGGAAGCGCATCGCGGACATTCTATCGAAGGCCGCGGCGGCGATGGACACGGCGGAGAAGGCGCTCACGAACAACAATGCGACGAGTGCGCGCGGGCCCGAGCAGCGCGCATTGACGCAGCTGCAACGCGCCGAAGCCGTCTTCCGCGAGATTCAGGTCACGATGAATCAGCAGGGTGGCGGCGGTGGCGGCGGCGGCAATCGCACCAATGCCGAGGATCTCGCCGACATCTTCGAGCTGCAGAAGGATCGTCTGCGCAACCAGTACGAGACCGTGCAGCGCGGCGAGCAGAATCAGCAACAGCAGCAGGCGGACAATCAGGTCGACGAGACGGCGGAGAAGCTGCGCCAGCTCGCGGCGCGCCAGCAGCAGGAGAACGAACGTGCGCGCGCGAAAGCGGACAGTCTCGGCCGCATGGGCCAGTCGGGTTCTTCGGGCGGGCAGTCGCAGCGCGATCTCGCGCAGCAGGCCGAAGACGAGGCGCGGAAGCTCGAGCGACTTGCCCGCGAGCAGCAGAATCAGGCGCTCTCTGACGCGGCGCGCCGGCTCCAGGACGCAGCGAGCCAGATGCGGCGCGCCGCGGCAAACGGTCAAAAGTCGGGCGCGAGCGACGCGGCGCAAGCACTGAACAACTTGCAGGATGCGCGGCGGCTGCTCGATCAGGAGAAGAACGGCCGCGGTACCCGCGACCTGGACGATGCAATGAAACAGGCGCAGCAGCTCGCCGAGCAGGAAAAGAAGGTGCAGTCGGACGTGCAGCAGCTCGGCCAGGCCGGAGCGGCGACCGGAGCGAATGCGCAGCAGCAGCAACAGCAGCAACAGCAGCAACAGCAGCAACAGCAGCAGCAGCAGCTTCGCCAGTCGATCGCGCAGGAGAAGGGTGCGATGGCCGATCAAGTGCGCGATCTCAAGTCGAAGCTGGATCGCATGGCACTCGACAGCAAGCGCGACCAGCGTGATCTCTCGCGCGCGCTCGGCACCGCGGCTGATACGCTCCGCGGACGCAAGGTCGAGGAGAAATTGCGCTACACACAGCAGCAGACGCGCACGGCACCGACGGACTGGATGAATTCCGCCGAGCAGCAGATCGGAGCCGACATCGCGGATCTGGGGCAGCGCCTGCAACAGGCGCAGACCGCGGCGCAGTCAGGCAACGGGCAGCGGCAGCAGGCGCAGGCGGCGGATCAAGCGCGCAATCTCGTGCGCGGCGTGGAATCGCTCGATGAGCGCATGCGCCAGCGCGCGGAGCAGCAGCAGAGTGGGCAGGCGCAACAAGGCGCTCAGCCGAACCAACAGAAGGACGCGCAGCGCGGGCTGCGCAACGGCCAGCAATCGCAGGGACAGCAAGGCCAACAAGGCCAACAAGGCGCGCAGGGCCAACAAGGCCAGTCGGGCCAGCAAGGCCAAGGTCAGCAGGGCCAGCAGGGCCAGCAAGGCCAGCGCGGCCAACAAGGTCAAGGCGGTGGCGGTGGACGCGCACAGAACGCGTCTCCAAATGGGGGCCCCGGAAACGGCGGCGTGCCGCGCGGCAACGCACAGCCAGGCGGCGGCCGACTCTCTCCCGATGACGCGCAACAGTTCAGCCGCGAGGCACAGCAGCGTCTGGCCGAAGCCGAAGCACTGCGTCAACAGCTCGCCAAACAGGGCATGCCGACAACCGAGCTCGATCGCGCGATCGACGGACTGCGGCAGCTTACCAATCCTCAAATATTAGAGGATTCTCATACAGCGAAGGAGCTGCGCGCGCGCACCGTCGAAGGATTCAAAGACTTCGAATTCAGCTTGCGCCGCTCGCTCGGCCAAGGGGACTCGACGCGTGTGCTGCTGGAGCGCTCGGGTGACGTGCCGCCGGCGTACAAGGCAAACGTCGAGGAGTATTACCGCTCGATCGCCAAGGCCAGGAAGCCCTGAGGCGGGAAAAATTCGGTCCACAAAACACGAACGCGTAGCGCTTGGCGCTACGCGTTCGGTCTGTCTTCCAGCGACGTCTTCGGCCGGTTCACCGTCTGCGCCCTGCCGAGAAGAGTGATCAGCTCAGGATCGCTCAGCGATCGCCATCCCGCAGGCACCGGCGTCAATCGCCGCTTGCTCACGTCGGATTCGAAGCAGAGCCAACCGTCCCCAAACTCCTCCGGCAAGTACGACCACCGGTCTGACACCCCGCCTTGCCGTTTTACCTCGAACACTGTCCACTGTGTGCCGGTGGAGTCAGTAATTGTCCGCATCTATGCCCCGCAGCAGCTGATCGCCAAAGCCCCCCGCCATCGGGCGACCCGCGCGAGTCGCGCGTGACGATATACTTGGCAGGATAGGTGCCAAACCGGGCCGTAAACGTTAGGCAAACGCGACCGCTTTCGCGTCCGGCTGGACGAGAACGTCAACGCGTGAGAAGCTCGGCCAGAACGACCGAGTCGATGTTTCCGCCCGACACGACACACACGACCTTGCCTGCGCCGCCGCGTCCGGCAAGCGCCGCGGCCACCGGTGTCGCACCAGCGCCTTCCGCAACGACGCGCGCCCGCTCCACGAGCAGGCGAACCGCCGAAGCAACCTCGTCGAGCGGCGACACGAGCGCGCCGTTCAACAGAGCTCGCAGCAGTGGCCACATCTCAGGAAGCACGCCACGACCGCCAATTCCATCCACGAAACTGGGCGTTCGTTCGACTGTTACCGGCCCGTTCGCGGCGAGCGCGGCGGTGAGCGGCGTCGACGTCGAGACTTCGCATCCGAACACCTTGGCATTCGGCGACAGCGCACGGACCGCGACGGCGATACCCGAAACCAATCCGCCGCCGCCGACCGGAACGAGCACGGCATCCACGTCCGGCAAATCTTCGACGATCTCGATGCCGACGGTGCCGTTGCCGGCAATCACGCCGCGATCCGCGACCGGATGAATGAACGTCCCGTCGATACCGTCGCGGCCCTGCGCGGCAAGCGTCGCCCACCACTCCTCGTACGGAACGGACACGATCCGCGCGCCGAGTCGATGAACGGCATCGACCTTCGTGCGTGGCGCGCTCTCGGGCATCACCACGGTGCACGGAACACCGAGCTCGCGCGCGCCCCACGCCACGCCCTGCGCCATATTTCCCGCGCTCGCGGTGTACACGCCCCGTGCGAGCGTCTCGGGCCCAAGCATGCGCATGGCATTCGTCGCACCGCGCAGCTTGAACGACCCGATCGGCTGCAGATTCTCGAGCTTGAGATAAATCTCGGCGGGCCCATCGACGTCGAGCCGGAGCAGCGGCGTCCGAACGACCGTGGAAGCAATGCGGTCGCGCGCGGCGCGAACGTCGCCGATCGTCGGCGCTTCTATCGGCTCAGTGGGCGGCACTGCGCGCTCCGCCGAGCTCGACGTCGACACCCGCGCCCTGCCGGCGCGCTTCGGCGTAGACGTGCGCCGCGGACGCCAGGTCCTCGATGGCCAAGCCCAAGGATTTGAACATCGTGATCTCGTCGGCGTTGCGCCGGCCGACCACGCGTCCGATCACGACCTCGCCGACCTCACCCACGATGTGTTCGGGCGTGATCGCACCTTCGTGCAAGGGTACGATCACGTCGCCGGGTTCCTTGAGGGCCGACTCTCGTCGATCCGTGTAGAGTCGCGAGCGCACGACCGCCCGCGTGTCTACTTCGCGCGCATGCGGCTGCGACGCACCGACGGCATTGATATGCGCTCCCGGCGCGAGCCAGTCGCCGTGGAGGACCGGCTCGCTCGACGACGTGGTGGTGCAGACGATGTCGGCGCCGCGCACCGCGTCCTCGGCCATGCTCATGACGTGTGAATCGAGCTGAAAGCGCTCGCGGCCGACGTCGGCAAGCCGCCGCGCGTGCTCGGAACTTCGACTCCACACGTGGAGGGTCTTGATCGAACGCACAGCGCACATGGCCTCGAGGTGCGAATGTCCCTGCACGCCGGCGCCGAGGATCGCGAGCGATGAGGCATCGTCGCGTGCGAGAACCTGGGTCGCCACGCCCGAGACCGCGGCGGTGCGAATGGTCGTCACCGACGTCGCGTCCATGACCGCGACGAGGCTGCCGTTGTCCGAATCGAACAGGAGCACGGCGCCCTGATGCGAGTCGAACGCCGTGCCGTGATTGCGCGGAAACACGGTGATGATCTTGGCGCCGATCGTCGGCGGTGTGCCGAGGTAGGCGGGCATCACCGCGAACGCGCCGTCGGGAATTTTGAGCACCGTGCGGAGCGGAAGCACCGCGTCGCCGCGCGCCAGAGCGGCGAGCGTGTCGCGCATCAGCTCGATGCACGCGGGCATCGGCAGGAGGCGCTCGACGGTATTCTGATCGATAATGAGCATTCTTAAAATGTCGTCATGAGTGCGTGCGATGCCCCGCGCCGACCGTATTCTCGACCACCGCGAACGCGAACACCAGCGCGAGCGATGCCAAGACGGCCGACGCGGCGCTCGGAGCTCCGAGCGTGCACGTCGGCCGTCAATGTCCTTGAACTGGCGGCGGTCATCCCCATGCCGCCTACAATACGATTCGAGCTACTCCTCCGCCATGAACGGATACTTGTAGTCGAGCGGCGGCGAGAACGTCTCCTTGACCGACCGGGCGCTGATCCACCGCACCAGGTTGAGCTTGGAGCCCGCCTTGTCGTTCGTACCCGAGCCACGCGCGCCGCCGAATGGCTGCTGACCCACGACGGCGCCCGTCGGCTTGTCGTTCACATAGAAGTTGCCGGCGGCGTTGCGCAGGGCCATCATCGCTTCGCGCACCGCGCCGCGGTCGTTCGCGAACACGGCGCCCGTGAGCGCGTACGGCGACGTGGTGTCAACGACCTTCAGCGTGTCTTCCCATTTGTCGTCGTCGTACACGTACGCCGTGACGACCGGACCGAAGATCTCCTCGCAGAGGAGGCGGTAGCTGGGATTCTCAGTCTGAATCAGCGTCGGCTTGATGAAGTAGCCGTCCTTTCCTTCCGCCGTTCCTCCAGTAACGATCTTGGCATTCTTCTTCGCGTCGCCGAGATAGTCGCTGATCTTGCGGAACGCCTTCTCGTCGATGACGGCGCCCATGAAGTTGCGGAAATCGCGCACGTCGCCGACGCGGATCTCTTCGATCATCGAAACGGCGCGATCGCGCACTTCGTTCCACAGCGACCGCGGAACGTAGACGCGGCTCGCCGCCGAGCATTTCTGTCCCTGATACTCATAGCCGCCGCGCGCGATCGCGACGGCGAGCGCCTGCGGATCGGCCGACGGATGCGCGACGATGAAGTCCTTGCCGCCCGTTTCGCCGACGATGCGTGGATAAGTAGCATATTGCGACATATTCGCGCCGATCGTCTTCCACATACTGTTGAACACCGTCGTGCTGCCGGTGAAGTGCACCCCGGCGAGATCGCGATGCGACAACAGCGTGTTCGAGATCTCGGCCGGATCGCCCGGTACGAAGTTGATCACGCCCGGCGGCATGCCCGCTTCGTCGAGAATGCGCATTACGTAGTGCGCCGAGAGCATCGCGCTGGACGCCGGCTTCCAGATCACCGTGTTGCCCATGAGCGCCGCGGCCGTCGGCAGGTTGCCGCCGATCGCCGTGAAGTTGAACGGCGTCACCGCGTAGACGAATCCCTCGAGCGGGCGGTAGTCCGTCATGTTCCACATGCCGGGCGACGACATCGGCTGCTCGTCGTACAGCTCCTGCGCGAAGTGCGTGTTGAAGCGCCAGAAGTCGATCAGCTCGCACGCCGAATCGATCTCGGCCTGAAACGCCGTCTTCGATTGGCCGAGCATCGTCGCGGCGTTGAGCGTCGCGCGCCACGTCGTCGACAAGAGCTCCGCCGCCTTGAGCAGAACGGCGGCGCGATCTTCCCACGCCCAGTTCGCCCATTCTTCGCGCGCCTTGGCCGCCGCGGCGATCGCCTGCTCGACGTGCTTCGTCGACGCCTTGTGCCAATCCCCGAGCACGTGGCGGTGATTGTGCGGCATCACGGCCTGCGCGGTCTCGCCCGTGCGAATTTCCTTGCCGCCGATGACGATCGGAATGTCGACGCGTTCGTTCGCCATCTCGGCCAGGCGCGCCTTCAAGGCGATGCGTTCGGGCGAACCGGGCGCATAGCTCTTGATCGGTTCGTTGATCGGCGTCGGTACCCGGCGCGTGCCGTTGAAGCCGGAGAGCGGAGCCGAACGCGGATGAATGGTGTCTTCAGCCTGTCGTGATTCGGCGGCGGAGCGTTCGGACGCTGTTTCGGGAGCGGTGCGGACGGCCATAGATCCTCAGAATGGCGGAGAGTGTGGTCCTTCAAACATACCGCGCTTTTCGCTCCGAGGCTTCCCGAGTATTCTGCGCCATGCTCCGCCGATTGATCGTTCTCGGGCTGACGCTGGTGGCATTCGCGGGCTGCGAATCGCCGCCCGTCGAGTGGCGCGATCCCGTCGCGATCGCTCGTCCGTCGCCGACGGCGCGGCTCGTCGTGGACACGACCGGCAGTGTTCGCTATGTCGCGGATTCGGTGCATCTCGCGGGACTGCCGCCCGAAGCAATGCAATGCACGCCTTCTGTGACAGCGGCCGTTGGGACGGTGCACACGTTCGCGGTCTGGTGGGCCGTACGACGGGACAGTAGCGCCAATCTGTTGCTCGCTTCGTCGCCGGATTCAGGAAAAACTTGGGCGCAGCCGCAATCGGTCGATACTACGGACGTCAGCTCGAGTGGCTGCCGCCGTCCGCCGCCGTCTCTCACGACGGTGGGGGACGACGTGTACGTCGCCTACTCGATGTTCGCGCCCGAGGGCAAGGGCGTTTTCTTCGCGCACACCATGGGCTCGATGCTTCACTCTCCCGTACCCGTGATCTACGGCGAACGTCTCGTGGCCACCGCGATCGCCGCCCAGGGCGATCGTGTCGCCGTGGCGTACGAGGAGCCGAACGGCGCGCGCGAGCAGGTCGACGTGGCGACGTCGACGACGCAGGGACATCTGTTCGAGATGCACACCGTTGCGTCGCGCGACGTGGATGCGGCCGCGCTGCCGAGCGTCGCGTTCGCGGGGCGCATGCTCGCCGTCGGCTGGGCGGAGAAGCGCGCGAGTGGCGTCACCGCGGGCAACGTCGTGCGCGTGGGCCGTCTCAAGTGAGCACACCCGGGAACGAGGCGCTTCGTGTGCTCGTCGCGGACGACGATCCGCTCGTGCGGCTGCTCGTCGTTGCCGTCGTGGCCGAGCTGGGGCTCGAGACCGAAGTGGCGTGCGACGGCGGCGAGGCGTGGCGCACCTTCGAGGAGTGGCGGCCGAACGTCGTCGTGCTCGATGCGGACATGCCGATCGTCGACGGAATCGAAGTCTGCCGCCGCATTCGCGAGACCGAGGACGGCGATCAGGTCTTCGTGATGTTTCTCGCGGGGCGCGACTGTCCGGAAGCGCTGCAGTCGTTGCTCGACGCGGGCGCGGATGATTTCATCACGAAGCCGACGACGCCGGAGCAGCTGCGCGCGCGGCTCATGGTGACGCGCGGGCGCATTTCGCAGGAGCGCACGAGACGACAGGCCGAGGCCGAGCTGTCGCGCGCACGCTGGCTCTCGGGCATCGGCGAAGCCACGCTCTCGCTCCAGCACGAGATCAACAATCCGCTCACCGCGCTTCTCGGCAGCGCCGAGCTGATGCGAATGGAGCTGCGCGACCGCGGAGAGACGAGCGAGCTGCTCGAGGTGATTCACGAGCAGGCGTTGCGCATCGCCGAAGTCGTGCGCCGCTTGCGACGGTTGAAGAATCCGGAGAGTGTTGATCTCGTCGGAGGATCGCGCATGATCGACCTCTGGAGGGAGCAGGCAACCGGATAATCGCGGGAGAGCACAGGTGACCCACTATTTCGGCGCGCACACGATCGACAACGGCGGGATTCACATGGCGGCGCGCCGGGCGGGGGCCTCGGGAATGCGCGCGTTGCAGATCTTCACCGCCATTCCGAAATACTACGGCGACAAGATTTCGATCAAGCCGGAGCGCGTGGAGCGATTTCGCGCCGCGCTCGCGGAAGCGAAGATCGATCCGCGGTTCGTGGTCGCGCACGCGGCGTACGTGTTGAACACGGCGACGCCCGACGAGGAGAAGTCGACGCGCGCGCGCTATGGACTCGCCAAGGAGCTGGAGCGCTCGAGCGCACTGGGCATCGGCGCCATCTGCTTTCATCCAGGGGCGGCGACGGACGACGATCGTGAAGCGGCCGCCGAGCGTGTGGCGCGTGCGATCGTGCACGCGTTGGAACATGTGCCGTCGGGAGCGACGCGTGTGCTCGTCGAGAACACCGCGGGCGCGGGGCGGACGTTCGCGAAGACCGCGGCGGAGGTGGGCGCGATTCTGCGCCAAGTGCCGAAGCAGCATCGTGCGCGAACGGGATACGGCCTCGATACCTGTCACCTGTTTTCGTCGGGCTACGATCTGCGCGAGGACGGCGCGGTGTCGCGCGCGTTCGATGAATTCGAGGAGGCGACGGGCGAGCCGCCGGGATTTCTGCATCTGAACGACAGCGAAGGCGAGCTGGGATCGAACAAGGATCGCCACGTGCTGATCGGCGATGGGCAGATCGGCGACGGTGCGTTTCGGCAGATCGTGCGCGATCGGCGGTCGGCGGGAATTCCGTTGATTCTCGAGACGCCGCAATTGAACTATGAGATTGCGGAGGATGATCCGGCGCCGGACCCGTACGATCTGCAGATGATCGCGCTGCTCGAGAGTTTTCCCCTATGAAAAATCGCGATTTTCGTTCGTGCGCGTGGTGTGACGCAGGTCATGGCGGCGGCGATTTCTCGCGCCGCGACGAGCGGTTTTCATAGGGAAAACGGCGAAGAATGAGCGCTTCTCAGAGGGAAAAACGCGATTCTTCATAGGAGAAAAACGCACTTTCCCTATTGCATTCCCTCTGAAGCGACATACTTTTCTCCCTCGAAGCACACGGTTTTCATAGGGAAAATCGCGATTGCTTTGCACGACAACCCCAACCATTCCATCTACCGGGAGAGAGAATGGCTGCAAAGAAGGGTGGAAAGAAGTCCGCCAAGAAGGGCGGCGCGAAGAAGGGCGGAGCCAAGAAGGGCGGCGCGAAAAAGGGCGGGGCGAAGAAGGGCGGCGCGAAGAAGGCCGCGAAGAAGGGCGGCGCCAAGCGCACGCCGAATGCGGCGTTCATGCGGCCGATGACGCCAGATGCGGCGCTCGCCGCGGTGGTCGGCAGCAACCCTATTCCCCGTACCGAGATCACGAAGAAGCTCTGGGGCTACATCAAGCGCAACGGGCTTCAGGACGCGAAAGAGCGTCGCATGATCAACGCCGACGACAAGCTCAAGCCGGTCTTCGGTGGCAAGGGCAAGGTCTCGATGTTCGAGATGACCAAGCTCGTCAACAAGCACATCAAGTAGTCGAACGTCGGCTACGGCTCGGGGGGACGCGCGCTCACTGCGTGCGTCCCCCCGCGGCTATTCCGCACCAGGAAACGACGAAGGAACTTCGGAAGGCGGTCCGACGTATGGTCGCATAGATTCCCTCTCGCTATGGCCAAGACCGCTCGCAAATCCGCCTCCAAGAGTTCCAAGCCCGCCAACGTCGTCGCGCAAGCGCGCGCGAACAGCGGCCAGAAGAAAAACTCTCAGCCCGCCGGCAAATGGCTCTGGGAGAACTTCAAATCGCTCGCCGGCGCGGTGCTCATCTACCTGTTCGTGAAGACGCTGTTCATCGAAGCGTTTCGCATTCCGTCGGGCAGCATGATCCCGACGCTGCTCATCGGTGACTGGCTCTTCGTGAACAAGCTCGCCTACGGACCGAGCATTCCATTCACGAACGCGCATCTGCCGGGCTACACGCAGCCGAAGCATGATGACGTCATCGTGTTCATTTCGCCCTATCAGGCCGACAACGCGCCGGACTTCACGCCGACGCTCGTCAAACGCCTCAAGGGTATGCCGGGCGACACACTCTACATGCGGAACGGCCTGTTGTATCTCGACGGGCTTCCGCAGCGGCAGGGGTTCACGGGCACGAATCCCATTCAGAACGACACGGCGGTCAACGCCGACTTCGATTGGCAGCACTCCATCGAAATCAAGAACTCGCGCTTCGGCCCACCGCCCGCGCAGCCGACGCTGGGCAACTGGGGACCGCTCGTCATTCCGAAGGATCACTATTTCATGATGGGCGACAACCGCTACTGCTCCAAGGACAGCCGGTATTGGGGCGTGGTGCCGAAGGAGAACATTCGCGGACGTCCGTTGTTCGTGTACTACTCGTACACGCCGAATCCGCCGGACAATGTCGACGAGCTCAATTGTGCCGGGACGACTACGGATCGGCCGCTGCCATTCATCACAGCCATTCGGTGGACCCGGCTCGGGCATATCATCAAGTAACTGCAAAGCCTACCACGGACGAACGGCGGACAACGGCGGACCGGCACGGAGATGGCGGAAACTGCAGTCAACCGCAGTCGACTGCGGTTTAAACACTTCTTTAGAAAACCCTCAGGAAGCTCGAATGCGGGAGCGTCCAGAAGGGGTTCATAAAGGATCTGAGCTCAAAAGTCACCAAACCGCAGTCAACGGCACTTCACGCCGTCTCCGTACCGGTCCGCAGTGATCCGAAGTTCGTCCGTGGTATCGGTTGGACCTAGCGGAGCTTCCACGCGCGCGGCATCCTCCAGGTCATGCCCTCTTTTGTGCTGACGCGACGCGGATTCCTCGCCTCACTCGCGGCAACCGCCCCACTCGCCGTCGTCGTGCGCCGCGCGCATGCGGCGGCGATCGCGCACCTGCGAGCCGATCCGTCCACACTCAACGCGCTCGCCGAAGTCGTGCTGCCGGCCAAGGCACTTGGCCGCGCCGGGTTGCTGCACGCAGCGAGTGAGTTCCGTGACTGGCAAACAGGATATCGCGAAGGCGCGGAGTTGAATCACGGGTATGGCACGTCGCGCCTGCGCACGACGGGACCGACGCCGGTGACGCGCTGGACCAGACAGCTCGACGATCTCGACGCCGCGGCGCGCTCCGCGCACCAGAAACCGTTCGCGGCGCTCAGCATCGCGCAGCGCGAGACGCTCGTTCGGTCGGCGCTTCAGAGCCAACGCGTCGATCGGATGCCGTCGGTCGAGAGTGCACCGCACGTCGCGCTGGCGCTTCTGTCGCATTTCTACAGCAGCACGCAAGCGAACGATCTGTGCTACGAGGCGCACATCGGCCGCGAGACGTGCAGGCCGCTCGCGCAGCAGGCGAAGAAGCCGCTGCCCATGCTCAAGTTGAGCGAACGATGAAGTCGTCGACGAAGCGAGTGGCGCGAGACGCGACGATCGAGAGCGACGTCTGCATCATCGGGTCGGGCATTACCGCGGCAATGGTCGCCGACCGTCTCGCGCGCACGACGCGCGCAAGCATCGTCGTCGTGGAAGCCGGAGACGACGCGCCGCCGCTTGCATCGCGCGCCGCCGCACGCGAACGATTCCTGCGCTACGGCGAGAATCCCTGGGGCCGAGATCACCTCGAGGGCTACGAGATCGAAGGGCCGTTGCAATCTCGCTCGATGATGGTCGGCGGGCTCGCCATGCACTGGGGCGGCGTGACGCCGCGCTTCTCGCCCGAAGACTTCAGGCAACACAGCCTGTTCGGTGTCGGAACCGACTGGCCGATCTCGTATGACGAGCTCGATCCGTTCTATCAGGAAGCGGAAGAAGTGATGGGCGTCGCCGGCGAGCAGGGTCCGGCCGCGCTCGATCCCCGCGCGAAGCCGTTTCCGATGCCGGCGCTGCCGCTCACGTACAATCTCGAGCTGCTCGAGAAGTGGGCATCGAGCGCGGGCATCGCGATGTGGAGTCAACCGTCGGCGAAGAATTCCATCGCGTATCGCGGCCGAGCGCAATGCTGCCGGAACGATACGTGTACGCCGATCTGTCCCATCGGCGCGAAGTATTCGCCGGACTTCACGTGGAGCGATCTGCGCAAACGCAATCGTATCCGCCTGGTGACGCGCACGCTCGTCCGCCGCCTGGTCCTCGATTCAACCGGCAAAAAGATCGAGCGCGCGACCGCGGTCGATCGCGATCATCCGGACCAGCCCGTCGAGTTGCGCGCGAAGCTGTTCGTCGTCGCGGCCGGATACACATGGAGCACGCATTTGTTGTTGCTGTCGAACGTCGCGAACAGTTCGGGGCTCGTCGGCAAATATCTCACGGGGCATCGCAACGTGCAGGGATTCGTCGATCTGCCACTGCGGCTGTATCCGGGTCTCAACGAGCAGCACAGTCTCGTCACGAAGCAGTTCATGCGGCTCGAGCCCGGCAGGCCGTACATCCGGCACGACCTTCGGATCTGGGAGTCGTCAAGCGGCAAGACCGCGCGTCTCACCGACGACAAAGGGCAGCTCATGCTCGGCGGCGCCGTGCTCGACGACTGGCGCGAGCGAACGAAGACGGGAAGCGCGCGCGTGCGCTGCTACTACGACGTCATACCGGATCGCGCGAGCGAGCTCACGCTGGATGCATCGAAGAAGAATGAATGGGGCGATCCGCTCCCCAAGCTCGCGTTTCGCGACGCGCCTGAATCGCTCGCGTTGCGCACGCAGACCGAGGATTCGATTCGCACGTTGTTCGGCGAGATGGCGCGTGCCGGCAACGGAAAATTGCTGCGCACCAACGTGGACAACTTTCAGGATCATCCCGCGGGTGGATGCCGCATGGGCACCGATCCGGCAGCGAGCGTCGTCGATTCGTGGGGACGCTCGCACGATCACGAGAATCTCTTCGTGGTCGGCGCGCCCACGTCGGTGAGCGGAAGCTGCGCGAACGCGACGCTCACGTTCTGCGCGTTGTCGCTGCGGGCGGCGCACGAGATGGAACGGCAGTTCGCGAAAGCGTGACGCGCGCTGCACACGCACCTCGACGCAGTAACATGGTGATATCATGAAAGTCATGCGAATGAAACACCTGCTGTTCCTGGCCGCCATGCCGGCGGCACTCGCCGGCCAGCGGGTCGAGTGGCCCGCGTTCGGCGGCGATCTTGCGGCGACGAAATATTCGACGCTCAGCGACATCAATCGAACGAACGTCGCGAAGCTCGCCAAGGTCTGGGAATGGACGACGGGCGAGACGGTGAATCAGACGTACCACACACGTCCGGGCAATTTCCAGGCGACACCGCTCATGCTCGGCGACACGTTGTTCCTGAGCACCCCGTACAACCGCGTCGTCGCGCTCGATGCGACGACCGGCAACGAGCTCTGGACGTACGATCCACAAGCGTATGTCGCGGGCCAGCCACCGAACGGTACGGGGTTCGTGCATCGCGGCGTCGCGACGTGGACCGACGGAAAGCAGCGGCGAATCTTCATGAACAGCCGCTGGAATCTCATCGCGCTCGATGCGGCGACGGGGAAACCGATTCACAATTTCGGCGACACCGGCGTCGTCGACCTCACGAAGCAGCTCGCGCGCAACGGAAAACCCGTCGACAAGCTGCACTACACACAGACGTCGCCGCCGGTCGTGTGGCACAATCTCGTGATCGTCGGGAACGGCGTCGCAGATCGTTTGATCTATCCGAACGATCCGCCGGGCGACGTCCAGGCGTTCGACGTGAAAAGTGGAAAGCGCGTGTGGAGCTTCAGCCCGGTCCCGCGCGGCGCGAAGGACGACGGCGCCGACACGTGGCAGAACGACTCGTGGAAGACGACGGGACACACGAACGTCTGGGCGCCGTTCAGCGTCGACGACAAGCGCGGACTCGTGTATCTGCCGGTGAGCACGCCGAGCAACGATTGGTACGGCGGCACGAGAAAGGGCGATGATCTCTTTGCCGAGTCGATCGTGTGTCTCGATGCGCGGAACGGGAAGCGGGTCTGGTATTTCCAGACGGTGCATCACGGTCTCTGGGACTACGATCTTCCGACCGCCCCCGTACTCGGCACCGTGACCGTGGACGGCAAGTCGCGCGACATCGTCGCCATGCCGGCGAAAACGGGATTTCTGTTCGTGTTCGATCGCGTGACGGGCGAACCGATCTGGCCGATCAACGAACACGCCGTCCCGGCGAGCGACGTTCCCGGTGAGCAGGCGGCAAAGTCTCAGCCGGTGCCGAGCAAGCCCAAGGCGTTCGCGAAGCAGGGCTTCAGCTTCGCGGATCTCGTCGACTTCACGCCGGACATCAAGGCGCGCGCGCTCGACGCGATCAAGGACTATAGGCTGGGACCTATATTCACGCCGCCGTCGCGCGAAGGCACGATCACGATGCCCGGCGCGATCGGCGGCGCGGGCTGGGGCGGCGGCGCGTTCGATCCGACGAGCGGAACGATCTACATCAAGGCGACGAATTCACCGGCGCTGTACAGGATCGTGCAGCCGGCGAAGAGTGCGGAGGTCGACGCCGATTACACGGCGGACCTCTCGGCGCAGGGACTCCGCGTGACGATTCCGCCGCGCGACAGCGGCGCGAGGCCGCTGGTGCTGCCGATCAACAAGCCGCCGTACGGGACGCTCGTCGCGATCGATCTCAACACGGGCGATACGAAGTGGGAAGTCCCGCTCGGCGACAACGCGGCAATTCGTAACAATCCGATATTAAAAGATCTCAAACTACCCCCGCTCGGCGTCGCGGGGTCGCCGGGGCCGATCGTGACCGCGGGAGGTCTGATCTTCGCGACGGGCGGCGGGGCGACGTTGTATGCCCTCGACGTGAAAGACGGTTCGGTGGTGTGGTCCGCGGAGTTGGGGCAGAGTGGATATTCGACGCCGATGACGTATCGCACGGCGGCCGGGAAGCAGTTCGTCGTCGTCGCGACGGGGAATGGCGCCGGCGCGAAGCTGGAGGCGTTTGCGTTGCCGTAGCGCAGTCTGTCATCCCGAGCGCAGCGAGGGATCTGGCGTCCAGATCGAGAGACGTGCCACTCTACCGTCACGCCAGATTCCTCGCTGCGCTCGGAATGACCCCATCTCTGCATTCGGAATGACCGCATTTTTCCCGTTCGACCCCGACATCGCCCGCGCCTCCACGATCCCGGCGCGCCTTTACATCGATCCGGTCTACCTCGAGCTCGAGCGCGAACGCGTCTTCGCGCATTCGTGGCAGCTCGTCGGCCGCGCCGAGCAAGTCGCCGAATCCGGCGAATTCTTCACGGCGGAAGTGGGCGACGATTCCATCGTCATCCTGCGCGACCGCGACACCCTCCGTGGATTTCACAACGTCTGCCTGCATCGCGCCGGGCCCGTCGCACACGGCTGCGGCAAGCGGCAAACACTCCAGTGCAAGTATCACGGCTGGACGTACTCGCTCGAGGGCGAGCTGCTGCGTGCGCCGGAGATGGAGGGCGTCGAGCGATTCCCCCCCGCCGACATGCGGCTGCGTCCCGTCGCCGTGGCGACGTGGGGACCGCTCGTCTTCGCGAATCTCGACGGCAAGGCGCCGCCGCTCGCCGACATGCTCGAGGACATTCCGCAGCGCGTCGCGCCGCTCCGCTGCGAGAGCATGCGCTACGTCATGCGCAAGGAGTACGAGCTGGCGTGCAACTGGAAGGTGTACGTCGACAACTACCTCGAGGGATATCACATCCCGGTGGTGCACCCGACGCTGCACAAGGAGATCGACTACGACAGCTATCGCATCGAACCGCGGCGCTATTCGTCGATTCAACACGCGCCGCTGCGGCCGGTCGCCGGATCGGGTGCGCCCGACGAACGACGGTACGATCCCGCCAAGACCGACGTCGCCGAGGCGGTGTATGGCTGGATCTTTCCCAACATGATGTTGAACGTCTACATGGGGCAGATGCAGACCAACGTCGTGCTGCCGCTGTCGCACGATCGGACGAGGGTCGTGTTCGAGTGGTTCGCCTCGAACCCGCCCGCCGACCCGGCGACCGATCCCGATTGGGCCCGCCTCGTCGCCTTCAGCGACGAAATCCAGGATGAGGATGTTGAAATCTGCCAAACGGTGCAACGGAACCTGCGCTCGCGCGTCTATGACCGGGGCCGATATTCGGCGAAGCGCGAGAACGGGGTGCATCACTTCCACTCGCTGCTGCACGAGTTCCTGACGTGAACGCCGCCCTGACGGCCTGACTCGCACGTGATCCGCGCCGGCGCAGCAGCCGATACTTAGTACGAACCCACCCGGGCCCGATGCACCGCGTCCGACCGTACAGCTCCATCGTTAGCAGAATCATCATCGTCATGCAGCTCGGCTGCGTCGTTCTCGGAACGGCGCTGCTGCTTCAGCTGCACGATCAGGTGACGCGCGGGCTCCTGGTCGAGCTGTTCGCCGTCGCGTCGGTGGCCGGCGTGCTGACCCTTGCGGGCTGGGTCGTGCTCGCCAACGATCATCGCGCCGCGCTCAAGATGGCCGAGTCGATGCGCGAGGAACGGCAGCTCACCGCGACGTTGGAGCAGGCCGTCGTGAGCCGCACCAGCGAGCTCGAGGACGCCCAGCGCGTGCTGCAACGCATGTGGTGGCTCGGCCAGCAAATCACGCTGGAGCTCAATCCGCAGCGCGTGCTCGAGCGCTTTCTCGAGGCGGTTGCCGACATCGCGCAGGCGGAGGGTGGCATCGTCGGCATGATCAGCGACGACGGCAAGCTGCACGTCGTCGTCGGCACGGGCGTCGGCGCACCGCTCGCGGGGATGACCGTGCCCATCACAGGCTCCGCGATGGGCCGCGTGATTCGCACCGGGGTGTCATGGACGGTCGCGAACGCGAACGAACATCGCCACGAGATCGACGAGCACCTCTTCGGCAGAGTCGCGCACCACGTCAAGGGCGTGGCGATCATTCCGATCGCTCGGCGGGGCGAGCGCATCGGCGCCGTGACGATCGGGACCCGCGACGCGCGGGTGTTCACGACCGCCGACCTCGAGCGCATCGAGGCGATGGGTGATCTCCTGTCCGTCGCGCTCGAGAACGCGGAGCTCGTCGAGACGCTGCGACAGGCGGAGTGGCGATTCCGCACGTTGTTCCGCGCCGCGCCGGACGCCGTGTTCACAGTTCTCCAAAGCGGCCGCATTCGCGAAGCGAACGACGCCGTGCGCGACGTGACGGGTCTCGATCCGCTGCAAGTGGTCGGGCGGCCGGTCGTCGATCTGGTCGGCGAACCGGATCGTGAGCGTTTGCGCGCGGCGCTGCAGTCGACGTTCGACGGCTCCCCGACGCGCGTCGAGGTCACCTTCAATCACGATGCATCACCGCGCGGCGTCGCGAGCCGCCGCGTCGTCGCGCTGGCGATGAGCCGCCTCCCCGAAGCCGATCCGCCGAGCGTGCTGCTCGTCGGCCGCGACATGACGGCCGAACGCGAGATGCGCGTGCGGCTCATGGAGTCGGATCGTTTGGCGGCGGTCGGCGAGCTCGTGGCGGGTGTGGCGCACGAAGTGAACAACCCGTTGAGCAGCATCAGCGCGTTCGCGCAATTGCTGCTGCGCGACGGCGGCTTGAGCGCCGCGCAGCGCGACTCGATCGAAGTCATCAAGTCGGAGACGCTGCGCGCCAGCCAGGTCGTGAAGGACCTGTTGGCGTTCGCCCGGCGCAGCGAGCCCCAGCGCGAGCCGCTCGATCTCAACGGCGTCGTACAACGCACGCTCCGGTTGCGCGGCTACCAGCTCACGTCGAACAAGATCAACGTCGAGTCCGATCTGGCGAACGAGCTGCCCGCCGTGGTCGGCGACGCGCGGCAGCTGCAGCAGGTCTGCCTCAACCTCGTCACCAACGCCATTCAAGCCATGGCGACGCTCGGCGCCGGCGGCACGCTGTTCATCTCGACGCGGCGCGAAGGTCCCCACGTCGTGCTGGAGATGCGCGACACCGGTCCCGGAATCCCCGAAGATGCGCGCGCGCACATCTTCGAGCCGTTCTTCACGACCAAGGGCGAAGGCGAAGGCACAGGGCTCGGCCTGAGCGTCAGCTACGGCATCGTCACGGCACACGGCGGCACGATCGAGGTGCCGAGTACGTCGTCGGCGGGCAGCACGTTCCGCGTCTCGCTGCCCGCGGCTGACGACATCACCGCCAACGAACAGAATCGTGACTCCGGCGGCCTCGCGCTTCGTTCGCCGCTCGCGGGAATTCGGCTGCTCTTCATCGACGACGAACCGATGCTGCGCACCGGCGTGCAGGCGTTCGGCCAGATGCGCGGCTTCACGGTCGTTACCGCGGCGGATGGTATCCAGGGCCTCGACATGGTGCGAACCGAGGCGGTAGATGCCATTGTGTGCGATCTGCGCATGCCTGGGATGGACGGCCCAGCCTTCCACGAGCGGTTGCGGCGCGAGCGGCCTGGACTGGCGGCGAGAACCGTGTTCATTACAGGTGACGTCGTATCGACGAGCGGGCGAACGAGCGCGAGCCGGCAGCCGGTCCTGACCAAGCCCTTCGCGTTCGAGAAGCTGGAAGAGACGTTGGTGGCGTTGATGCGCGGATCGCCGGTCGCCGCGTCGGCGGTCTGGCCGTGACCTGAGTCACCGGCACGGCACGCCGCACGTTGCCACCCTTTGTCCGATTCGTTTGTCTAAGAGGGGTGCCCATGCCGACGATGTTTCCCAGACATACGATCGAATTCCACCTCGAGGAGCCGAAAGCGTTTCGGCGTTTCTCGCGCTCGCTCGTCGAGATGGCGATCGTCACCGGCATTCTGGCGCGCCTCTATCGCGTCGTCATCCTCACGCACGGCTCGAACAACTGGCTGTATCTCGCCGCCGTGATCTCGCTGGGCGCGATCTTCCTGATCGGCATGCTCACGGCGCATCTCGGGAATTATCCGGTCCATCAGTATCTGTGGCGCGCGCCGCTGTTCGCGCTCGTCGAAGTCGCTACCGAGATGGCAACCAGCTCGCTGCTCATCACGCTCGGCCACGAAGCCAACGGCACCGTGCGCGCGCACTGGGACGATTGGGTGGGCATGGGCCTTCACGCGCTGCTCTATCGCGGGTTGACGTTCGTGCTCTGGGGTTTGATTCTCGCGGGTGTGGTGACGCTCGTGCGAGAGATGCACGTGGTCAAGGAAGACGAGGAACCGGAAGAAGCTTCTACTCCGGTGTCATCCCGAGGAGCATAGCGACGAGGGATCTCGCGTGCTGACAGAGCGTTCCAGCGGGAGGCTGGATCCCTCGCTGCGCTCGGGATGACGAGCCGTGCCCGCACATTCACTCTTCTCTGAGCGCCGCCACCGGATCGAGCCGCGCGGCGCGGACGGCGGGAATCGCCGCCGCGGCAATGCCAACGACGGACAGCAGGAGCGCCGCGGCGGCCAGGGTGCGCGGATCGTGCTGATCGAGCCCGTAGAGGAAACTCTGAACGAGCCGCGTTGCCGCCCACGACAATCCGACGCCCAGGATCACGCCGCCCACCACGATCCGTCCCGACTCGCCCAATACCAGGCGGATCACGCGGTCGTGCGTCGCGCCGAGCGCGATGCGCACGCCGATCTCATTGCGTCGCCGCGCGACCGTATAGGCCATGATGCCGTACAGACCGATCGTCGCAAGGAGGAGCGCGAGCAATCCGAAGAAGCCCGACAGCGTCGCGATCGTGCGCATCAGCATGAGCGACTCGGCGAGCTGCTCGTCGAGTGAGGTGAAGTCGAGCGTGATGCGCGGATCGATCTCGGCGAACGCCGCCTTCATCGCCGGGATGGCGGCCAACGGCGAGGTCTGCGTACGCACCTCGAACGAGAGATGCTGCGCCACCGCCGATTCCTGCGCGCGCGCGAAATACATGACCGGCGGAGTGGAGTCGCGAAGCGATCGGTACTTCGTGGAACCCACGACACCGATGACCTGAAGAGGCGGACCGAAGTCCTTGCCCTCCTGCCGGTAGATCGTGTGGCCGATCGCCGGGCCGCCATGAAAAAATTTTCGAACGAACGCGTCGTTCACGATGACCACACGTGGCGACGTCTTGCCGTCGCGGCTGTCGAAGTCGCGGCCCGCGCGAAGCGGAATGCCGAGTGTGGCGAAGTAGCCGTCGCTCACGGCGTTCGCCCATGGCAGCTCATCCGGTGTTGCCGACGGCGTATTGCCATCCACTTTGATGGCATCGTTCCAGGTCTTGCCGCTCAGCGGCGTGAGCTGGGACGCCGCGGCGGCGCGCACGCCCGGTACCGCGCGCAAGCGCGCGAGCATGCGATCGTGCAGCGCCAGACGATCGCCGGCCGCCGTGTTCGTACCGCGAATGTCCGCGTCGATGAGCAGAACGTTGTCCTTGTCGAACCCCGGGTCGACGGTGGCGAGCCGGCGCCAACTTCCAACGAG
The DNA here is from genome assembly GCA_035606695.1 of Gemmatimonadaceae bacterium. NCBI lineage: Bacteria > Pseudomonadati > Gemmatimonadota > Gemmatimonadia > Gemmatimonadales > Gemmatimonadaceae > Gemmatimonadaceae bacterium. The sequence goes on along the minus strand of DATNEW010000016.1, from coordinate 82,870 downwards.
CAACCCCGCGCCGACCACGAGCACGAGCGACAATGCGACCTGTGCCGTCACGAGCGACTTGCCGAGATTGAAACGCGAATGTCCTTCGGCGACGCCGCGGCTCTGGGCCTTCATCGCCGACTGCGGATCGACGCGGCCGGCACGCCACGCGGGCACGAGACCGAACAACAGGCCGGTCAGCGCCGTCACGGCGATGGTGAACACCAACATCCGCTGGTCGATCGACAGATCGAGCGATACGGGCTGGCTGACGTGCGACATCAGACTCACGAGCAGGCGGCTGCCGCTCGCCGCGAAGAGGACACCGAGCAGCGCGCCGATCGCCGACAGGAGCAAGCTCTCCGTCACGAGCTGTCGCGCGAGACGGGCACGCGTGGCGCCCAAGGCTCTCCGCACGGCCATCTCGCGCTGGCGCGCCGCGGCGCGGGCGAGCACGAGATTGGCGACGTTCGCGCAGGCGATCAGCAGCACGAGGCCAACGATCGTCATGAGGATGTAGAGCGCTTTTCGGTACTGCAGCCGCAATCCCGAGAACCCCTTGTCGACCGGGTTCGCGGTGAACTTCATACTTTTGTAATTCTTGAGCGCGTCGACGGAGAAGTCCGGCGGCAGCGTGGCGTCGATGATCGCCGGCGCGAGCATGGCCAGACGTGCGTCCAGCTGCGCCGTCGTCATTCCAGGCTTTGGACGCCCCACGACGTGCAAAAACCAGCTGCTGCGAAGATCGAGCTGGCTGTTCGTCCCGTGAACGATCGCTTCCGCGCAGAGTGGAACATACGCCTTCGATCGATAGCCGACGTCCAGTCCGTAAAAGCGCGCATCCGTCACGCCGATCACGGTGAACGGATGACCGTCGAGCGAGATGTTCCGCCCGATGACGTCGGGATCGCGCGCATAGTTGCTTCGCCAGAAGCCATAATCGAGCACCGCCGTACCCGGGCAGCCGCGGTAATCGTCGGCGCGCGAGAGCAACCGGCCGGCCGCGGGACGGACGCCGAGCGTGGCGAAATAGTCTCCGCTCACCCAGTCGGCGAGAATGCGCCGCGCCTCACCGCCCGCCGTGAGATTGAAGTTGGTCGCCCCGTACGCGAACGCACCGCTGAACACGTCCTGTCGATCGCGCAGCGCTTCCCACAACGGATTCGTATACGCCGACATCTCGGCGCCGTCGATGCGCACGCTCACGAGCTGTTCGGGATGCGCGACCGGCAGCGACTTGAGCATCACCGCGTTGAGAATGCTGAAGATGGCCGTGTTGGCGCCGATGCCGAGTGCGAGCGACAGGATCGCGACGGCGGCAAAGACTTTGGCGGCGCGCAGCGCGCGTAGCGTGTATCTGACATCGCCAGCCAGCGAGTCGAGCCAACCGAAGAGGTCGCGCTCGCGCGTGCGTTCCCGCTGGAGCGTCACGTTGCCGAATCGTCTGCGCGCTTCGCGGCGCGCGGCGGCCGGCGACATGCCGCCGGCGACGAGATCATCGGTGCGCTCGGCGAGGTGAAATGCCATCTCGCGTTCGATCTCGCTCGATAGGGCGGCGGAGCGCGTGTGATTGAAGAGGCGACGGAACCACGAGACGATGCCCCGCATGCGACGACTCCAGTTGACGGTCAGGCGTAGCGCAGGACGCGCGTCACGCCCTCGCGCAGCCGGGCCCAGCGCTCTTCCTCGAGCGCGAGCTGCTTTCGGCCGGCGGCGGTGATCGTGTAGAACTTGGCTTCGCGATTCTTTTCGGTGGTGCCCCATTCGGCGCGCACCCAGCCGTCTTGCGCCATGCGGTGGAGGGCGGGGTAGAGCGAGCCTTCTTCGACGCGCAGCAGCTCGGCGGACACGCGCTGGATGTGCGCGGTGATGGCGTAGCCGTGCATCGCGCCCTGCGCATGGAGCGACTTGAGCACGAGCAGCGCGAGGGTGCCTTGGAGGATGTCGTTCGTCTGGCGAGCCATATACCTATCTAGCTATGCCTAGCTAGTTAGGTCAAGCGCGACCGACGTAAATTTTTTGCCGATTAGCCGCGGCGGACGTGCCAGTCCGCGAGCGCCTCAGCTTCCTGCTCGGGCGAAATCGCGAAGTGCGGCTTGTCGCGCCGCGCCTGCGGCGTCGATGGCCACCAGGCGAGTGTGTCGCGCAGCGTGGCCGCCAGCGGGCGGATAGTCAGTCCCGCTGCGATCGCCTTGTCGTTGCGGATCGACATCATGCCGAAGTCCTTGCCTTTGAGCAGCGCCCACGGGATGGCTTCGTCGATCTTGTGCGCTGTTAGAAAATCATAATCATCGACGAAGGTGTACGTCACCTTCGCGTCGAGGGCGTGGGCGGCCTGCTCGTAGAATTGGCGTGCGGTGAGCGGCTGCACCGGACCGGCGACGTTGTAGATCCCCCGCTGCCCTGTTTCCAGCAGATGCACCATGAACACGGCGAGATCGCGCACGTCGATGATCTGCATCGGATCGTCCGCGCGGCCCGGCGCCAACACTTCGCCGCCGCGCGCCAGGCGAACCGGCCAATACGGAAACCGGTCCGTCGTGTCACCGGGGCCGACGATGTACGTCGGCCGCACCACGATCCCGCGATCGCCGAACACGGTCATCGTCTGCTTCTCACACTGCGCCTTGGCGACACCGAATTTCTCGGACGGATCGTTCGCGTCCTCGAGCTCGTAGTGGATCGGATCGCGCTCGCTCAGACCGCGCGTGAGATACGGGTAGTACACGCCCGTTGACGACGTGAACAGATACGCGCCCGCCGCATCCTTCAACAGCGCGGTCGACAGCGCGACCCACGCGGGATTCGTCGCCGAGTCGTCGATCACGGCGTCCCAGCGCTTGCCCACGAGTACATCGAGCTGGCCGTTTCGATCGCCCTGCAGGCGGATCACGGTATCCGGCAGATCGGCATCGTGCCGGCCGCGCGTGAAGATCGTGATGCGATGTCCGCGCGCGACCGCGTGCCGTACGAGGTGTGGTCCGATGAACCCCGTGCCGCCGAGGATGAGGATGTCGAGCGGTTTCGGAGCGATGTCGGGCCACCGCATTCCCGCGATAGCGAGCATTCCGCTCGCGCCGGCGCGAATGAAGTCGCGACGATTCGGCATGTCGGTCATGCGATAATCATCGTGCCCACCGACTCGGCGTCAACAGGGATGCGAAAGGCTTACATGTCCGGGTTGGCCTCGCGCCAAAAAAAACATTACCACGGAAATAGATCGGGCGTCCACGGACAGGCACGGAGACGGCGTCATCGGCGGTCAACTGCCGTTAAATGACTTTTTTAGAAAACCCTCGGGACGCTTCGATCGTAGAAGCATCCCGAGGGTGTCAAAAAAAATCCATTGAACTTGAAATGCCGTTCTAGCGCCGTCTCCGTGCCGGTCCGCAGTTGTCCGACGTTCGTCCGTGGTAAGCTGTTCGTCCACCGTTCGTCCGTACTCAAAAGCGGAGCCGAACCCCACTCATGATCGACCGCCCCGGAATCACCGTTGCGTTGTCCGGCTCGCCGATCTGGTGATTGAGCAAATTGTCAACGGACAGCTCGAGCGCGAAGCCCGGACGCACATCACGCGACGCCGTCGCACGCAGCCGCAGCCCGCCGTTGTAGCGCACCCAATACTGGCGCAGCCGGGGACCGACGAGGTCGCGCACCGGTCGTGTGTCGTTCACGTACGCGTTCGCGAGCGCGACTTCATCGTAGTTGATCCAGTCATACGCTCGGGCGCCGGTGAGCGACGCATACCACTGATGCTCCGTCCACAGCGCGCTGAAGCTCAACGTGCGCGCCGGAACCTGCAGCATGCGATCGCCCGCCACGAGGTCGCCGCTATAGCCCGGCGCAAGCTTGTCGACGCGACTGTCCACGAAGCTCAGCGCGCCGTTGACGGTCAAACGCGAGAGATTCCCCGTCGCCTGAAATTCCCACCCGGTGTTGCTGATCTCACCGACGTTCTGCGCCACGTACTGCACGCGATGCGAGTCTCCCGACGCGTCGCCCGCGACGAGCACCTGTTGAATCAATCCCGACGCCGTCTGGTCGAAGCGCGTCGCCTGAAACGACAGCGCGTGCCGAACGTAGACGTCCACGCCGCCCTCGATGCCAGATTGCCGCTCGGGACCGAGCGGTTCCTGCGTCGCCGTGTAGCGCGTTTGCCAGAACTGCGCGCGCGAGAGCGTGGTTGGGGGTCGAATCCCTTTGCCGTACGCGGTGCGCAGCTTGATCGTCACGTCGCCAAAGTCGCGCACGGCGGCGGCGCCCAACATCGGCAGCGTCTCGAACTGATCTCGCCCCGCCAGCCGGCTGTCGTGCTCGAGTCGCGCGCCGCCGGTGAGAAACAACGTGTTGCGCACCGCGAAGTTCGATTGCGCGACGAAGCCGGTGCTGTTCTGCCACGAGACGGTCGTACCGGTGTCCATCCGCGCGGTGGCGCCGGTGGCCGGCGGCAGGTTGTGATGTTCGCCGCTGTTTCCACTCTGACTCATCGCCGCGGTCGGCGCGACGACGTTCGGAACCGTCGCCGCGCGGAGCGTCGCATGCTCGATCGCGAGTGTCATCGTGGCGTTCGACTGATCCGTCGTGTTCAACCGCATGACCGTGCTCGCGCGAATCGTCGCGCGATCCGCGCCGCCCTCGGCGGCACGCAACGCGGAGTCCGCGCCGCTCGGTACGGGCGTGAAATTCGTCTGCACGTTGTTCAGGCGATAGCCGTCGAGCCCCACGACGAACGAATGCGTCACGTGCTCGTTCGGCGACGTCGTCGCCGAGCCGCCGATGGTGTATTGACTCACCGACTGCCGGCCGTCGCTCGACTGAAGCGATTGCGCCGGCGTCGCGGGAATCGGACGCGCGACGAGCGGACTGTCCGGCGTCCCCGCCTGCTCCATGAAGAAACGCGCGGTGCCCGTCAAGCTGCTGTGCGCGGTCACTTCGCGCGCGCTCGCCGTCGCCAGCAGATTCTGGCTCGCGCCGTCGGGAATGAACGCGCCAATGCTGCCGCCTGAGACGTTCAGGTCGAGCGAGCGCAGCTCGCTTCCCGTCGCCAGCGACAGCGAATGATCCTGCGTGAGCACGCTGCGCGAAAATTCGCTCTGCGTCACGCCCGCGGTGGTGCGAAGGCTGGCGTTGTAGCCGTCGTTCGTCGCCGGATCGTGGCGCGTCACGATGTTGACGACGCCGCTGATCGCATCCACGCCATAGAGCGCCGACCCCTGAGGTCCGCGAATCACTTCGATATGATCGATCGTGCCCGGATTGAAGCGACTGATCAGCAGCGGATTCGCGACCTCGATACCGTCGATGTAGATCTTCGGATAACTCAGTCCAAACGAGCTCGCGCCCCGAATGCTGGCGTACGAGCTGATCATGCTCGACGGCGATTGCGCCCATCCCCACATGCCGGGGACGTACATGTCGAGCGCGTCGGCGATGGTGTTGGTGTTCGTTCTCGCGAGTTGATGGCCGTCGATCACGTTCACGTCGACGGACAACTCGCGCGCCGGCCCGCCAGTGGCGCTCGCGCTCCCGGTGACGACAACGCGATCGAGCATGCCGAGCGATGCTGCCATCGCGGGCGACGTCGTGTGCGCGGCCGTATCGCGCCGCGCCGCGAGCACGACTTGATCGTCGCCAATGCCAACGGCCGAGACGTTCGTTCCATCGAGCACGTTGCTGAGCACGCGCCCGACCGGCTCGCCGAGCGCGGAGATGCATACCGCGCGGTCGAGCGGCAGGAGCTCGGCGCTATAGGAAACGCGTAACTTCGCCAGGGCTGCGATGCGATCGAGCGCGTCACGCAAGGAGAGCTGCGCGACGCGCAAATTGATGATGCGATCGAGAGGGGGCGCCCACCGTCCGGCGGCGATCGTATCGCCGTGAACCGAACGACAAACGTGTGACTGCGCCGGCGAGGCGCGCGCGCCGACGAGCGCCAACAGGGCGCTTCCCACGAGGGGGGCAAGGCGCGACCGCCCCGCGCGTGGCGTCACCGCGACCCGGACGCTCCGCGAGCCGAGTGAATCGTGGCGCTGTCGCCCTGCCGAATGATGCGGGCGTCGAGGGTCAGCTCGAGAATGCGCAGCGCCTGGTCGATCGACTCGCCGTTGAAGGTCGTCGTGACGTGTCGCCGGGTCATCATCGAATCATCAGCCTGCAAGGTCACCCCGTACCAGCGCTGCAACTCCGCGGCCACTTGGCTCAACGGTGCATCTCGGAATACCAACTTGCCGGACGTCCATGCGACGTCGTCGGCGCCGACGACCTGGCGGGCGACGCGAGTGCGTCCACTCGCATCGATGTCGCCGCGATCGCCCGCCGCCAATACAACACCCGCGGCTTCGGCGGTGTTCCCGCCGCGCAAGCGGACGCTGCCGCTGACCACAGAAACGCTGGTCGCGTCCACGGCATCGCTCTCGATGCTGAACGTCGTGCCGACGTCTTCGATCACAGCTCCGTTCACGCGCACCGAAAACCGGTTCGCCGCATCGTGATGGACGTCGAAGAACGCATCACCCGTCAACTGCACGGATCGATGCGACGCAAAGTCAGCCGGAACGACGAGCGTGCTGCGCGGACCGAGCGTGACGCGAGAGCCGTCGGCGAGCAGCACCGAATCGCGCTGGCCGGTGGTCGTCGCATAGGTGCGAGCGACGCCGGCGTTCGTGTGCATTCCTGGGCGAATGATGACGCCGGCGATCACCGCCGCGGCAGCGGCCGCCGCGGCCACGAAGAGGAAACGATTGCGGTTCGACGACCAGCCACGCCCGCGCGCGACCGTAAGAGTCGGCGTCGTGCGCATGCGTTCGTGCACTCGCGCGAGCGCCGCTTCGACGTCGACGTCATTCGCCGTAACGAGAGGCACCGCCACCTCGTCCAACCGCGCGAGCAGGTCACGATCGCGCGGATTGGCATCCAACCAGGCACGCACGGCCGCTGCCTCGGCAGGCGAACTTTCGCCGGCAAGGAAACGGGCGACGGCATCCCAATCGGGAGCGCCTGCCTGGTCGATGTTACCTGAGGAAAAATCGGCGGTCATGCCCTATCGACACGCGGTGAATTGCGTACCCTTATGCGGATCATCGAACGTATCCCGGAGTATACGGGAACGCCGGACGTACGGACAGCCACCCCGCCGCCAGCCTTGCCGCGACTTGCCCGCACCGGACTCGTATGGAAGAACGTGAGCTGCTGAGCCGCCTGAAGACGGGCGATCAGGACGCGTTCGATGCGATCTTCCGGGCGCACTATCCGTCGCTCGTCGGATTTGCGCAGGGGTTGCTGCACGATCGCGCGACGGCCGAAGATGTGGCGCAGGAAGTCATGCTCGAGCTGTGGCGCCGCCGCGCCGAGGTCGCGATTCAGGAATCGCTGCGTGCGTATCTCCTTCGCGCCACGCGCAACCGCGCGCTGAATCAATTGCGTCACGCCAACGTGCAGCGCCGCGCCGAGCCGCACATCAAGGGACAGGAAGCGGTATCGCCTACCGGCGCGTCGGAGATCGTCGCGAGCGAATTACAAACGGCGATCACGGCCGCCATTGCTGAATTGCCGCCGGGTTGCCGTGAAGTTTTCTCAATGAGCCGCGGACAAGGGCTTCGGTATGCCGAGATCGCGAGCACGCTCGGCATCTCTGTAAAAACTGTGGAGTCGCAGATGGGCAAGGCCCTTCGACATCTGCGCACACGGTTGGCCGCGTGGCTGCCGGAAGCGGAAGTGCTGTGACGCCAAACCGGACCACGGAAAACTGCTCGACGTTCACGGACAGGCACGGAGACGGCGTTTAAACCGGTTGAACCGCGGTTGAACTTCAGCGCTTTTTGGAACACCCTCGGCACGCTTCGATTCGCGATGCGTCCCGAGGGTGTTCTTGAAAAAAATCATTTCAACCGTAGTTGACTGCGGTTCACGCCGTCTCCGTGCCTGTCCGTGTGCGTCCGATTTTTTCCGTGGTCATTTGTTCGGCCCCCACCATCTTTACGCGACACACGCGAATGAGGGTCCCTGCGACTCCGTGTGTCACTAGCGCGGACCCCGAACAGGACACTTCAGATGAACCGAGTTCTTCTTGCGTGCTGTGCCGCCGCGGCTGTCGTGATGGCGGCGTGCAGCGACAACAATGCATCGGCACCAGCGAGCGACCTCGCGGTCTCAATGGCTTCGGCATTCTCGTCAACGCCCGCGGGTTTCTCTCAACTCAGCAGCAGCTTCAGCACGACGGGTGACGAAGGTCCCTTTATGCCGAGCTTCGATCACGGACGTGGCGGCCCGCCTGGACGCGGCCTGGGTCCGGGCTTTGGACTCGGGTTCATGGGTGGCGGTCTCGATGGCGCGTTCATGGGCGACGGATTGCACGCCTTCCGTGACAATTCGAACAACTGCGCGTTCTCGGCGACGACCGGCCTCACGTGCACCGACACGACGCGCGACGGACTGATCGTGCACAGCGTGGCGAAGTTCACGACGACGAATGGGACGGTGGAACCGAAGATCGATACGGCGACGAACAGCGTGAGCACGTCCGTCACGGTGAGCGGCACGTCGACGCGTCGCGACGGCGACAAGAGCGTGGTGAATGAAGCGAGCGCGCAAACGGTGACGGGCCTCGCGAAGGGCAGCACGCAGCGCACGGTCAACGGCACCTCGGCCGGCACGGAAAACACGACGGGTACTTCGGATCAAGGCGCGTTCACCGCGGCGCGGACGACGGGCGACACGATCACGGGCGTCGTCATCCCTGTCGCGACGCCGGCGAATCCACGCGCGTACCCAACCGCCGGCAGAGTGGTGCGTGCGATGAGCGCGACCGTGACGATCGCGGGCCAGTCGCCCACGACGAACTCGCGCAAAGAAGTCATTACATACGACGGCTCGGCGACGGCGAAGGTCGTGATCACAGAGAATGGTACGACGCAGAACTGCACGCTGCCGTTGCCGCGTGGACGATTGACGTGCTCGTGAGTTTTTCTTTTTGACTTTCTCGCCGCGTGCGATAGGGGTGTGTAGCGCGCGCCGTGTCTGTGGGATGTAGTCCGGTTGGATGCAGGTCTTGCTTTCGAGACGTGTCGGTCTCGCCCGGGTGGGGGCAGAACGCAGGATCCGAAAGCACAGGTTTCAGTGGGGTGTCGCCGTGTTGGAACGAGAGCGGCGCGCCCCACTGAAATCTTTTTTTGTTCGGGACAGCTGCTTACCACGGACAACGGCGCACGTCCGCGGACAGGCACGGAGACAGCGTTCGAACGGTCGGTAACGGCGTTTCACGTTGAATGCTTTTTCAAACACCCTCGGGATGCTTCGATTTTGGAGGCATTGTGAGGGTGTTCTTCAAACGAAGGTCATTCAACAGCAGTTGACTGCAGTTGACGCCGTCTCCGTGCCGTTCCGTGGACGTCGGCCGTTCGTCCGTGCTCGCTTGTGTTGTTCTCCGCGCCGCTCCATCGTAGGAGATGGCGCGCCCAACCAGCCTTCTCAAGATCCTCGGCCTTTCGTTCGGACTCGCCGTTACCGTCGGCAACACCATCGGCGGCGGCATCCTCCGAACACCGGGCGACATCGCCGGATGGCTTCCACAAACCTGGGCGTTCGTCGGCATCTGGCTCGTCGGTGCGCTCTATGCCACGCTCGGCGCGAACGCGCTGTCCGAGCTGGGTACCATGCTTCCGCGATCCGGTGGGCAGTACGTGTTCGCGCGTCACGCATTCGGTGAGTATGCGGGCTTTCTCGTCGGATGGATCGACTGGATATCGACATGCGCGTCGACCGCGATCATCGCGATGGTCATCGGTGAATCCGTGGCGAGTCTGTTCGGACTCGATGCGTCCACATCGAAGCCCGTGGCGATGGCGATCGTCGTCGCGCTCACGCTGCTGCTTCTGCGAAGCACCAGGCTCGGCGATCGCGCGCAACAGATCACGACACTGGTAAAGGCGCTCGCGCTGACGGCGTTGATGATCGCGTGCTTCGCGTTCTCCGGGCGCGCGCACGTGTCGGCTGTCGCGACCGCAGCCACTGCAGCCACTGCAGCCACTGCAGCCACTGCAGCCGCGTCGCCTGCCGGGTTCGTCGCGTTCCTTCTCGCGTTGCAAGCGGTGATCTATACGTACGACGGCTGGAGTGGCCCGATCTACTTCTCCGAGGAGCTGCACGATCCGGCGCGCCAGATCCCGCGGTCCATGTTCTACAGCCTCGCGAGCGTGGCGGCGATCTACGTTCTGATCAACGTGGCGTTCGTCGTCACGCTGCCGACGCGCGCGCTCGCCGGTTCGCCGCTCGCCGCGGGCACGGTCGCGAACGCGTTGTTCGGCGTGCGCGGCGAGCAGTTCGTGCGCGTCGTCGTGATCGCATCGCTGCCGAGCGCGGTGAGTGCGTGCATCCTGATGGCGTCGCGCGTGTTGTACTCGGTGAGCCGCGACGGACTCGGTCCCGCCGTGGCGACGCGTGTCAACGGCGGCGGTGCACCCATGGTCTCGTTGGCGTTGACGGGGCTCGTGTCCGTCGCGTTCGTCGCCACGAAGACAGTGACGACGATCGTCGCTGTGGCGGCGTTCTTTTTCGTGGCGGATTACACCTTGTCGTTCGCCGCGGTGTTCGTGCTGCGCCGCCGCGAGCCCGAGGCCGCGCGGCCGTATCGCGCGGTCGGGCATCCATGGAGCACGGGCGTCGTGTTGCTCGGTTCGTTGGCGTTTCTCGCGAGCGCCGTGGTCGCTGATGCGCGAAACAGTGTGTTCGCGCTGATCGTCGTAGTGGTGAGCTATCCGGTCTTTCGTTTTTCGCGGCCGCCCGGCGTGCCGGCCCCTTCTGTCAGCTGATATCTTTTCAATGGTTGTGGTATGCTTGGAGCACTGGCATGAACGGAGTTGAGGCATGATCAAGCGTGACAAGGAACTGATCGTCGTCGGGGACCGCGTCCTGGTGCGGGTCGAGGAAGGCGAGGAGCGGACGAACGTCGGCCTCTATCTGCCGCCGACCGCGGTCGACAACCAGGCGGTGCAGGGCGGCACCATCATGGCGACGGGCCCCGGCCAACCGATGCCGAGCCCCGATTCGCTCTCCGAGGAGCCGTGGCTCGCGCCGGAACGCACGACGCGCTACGTGCCCATGCAGGCGCGCACCAGCGACTATGCGCTCTTTTTCCGCAAGGCCGCGGTGGAGATCACGTTCGAGGGCGACCGCTATCTGGTCGTGCCGCAAGCCGCCATTCTCGCGCTCGTCCGTGATGAGTAGCATTTAAGTATCATTCACTCATTAGCATTCCGGTATTATGCGTCTCCCTCAGCAGATGTACGACGAGCGGCTCGTGTCCCCGATGCGGCAGGAGCTCACGCGACTGGGTGTCGACGAGCTGCGGACCGCCGACGAAGTCGACGCGGCGCTCAAGGACTCGCCCGGCACGACGCTCGTCATCGTGAACTCGGTCTGTGGCTGCTCGGCGCGCATGGCGCGGCCCGCGGTGGCGATCGCGCTCCAGAACCCCATCAAGCCCGATCGCGCGACGACGGTCTTCGCGGGCCAGGACGCCGACGCGACCGCGCGGGCGCGCTCGTACTTTACGGGCTATCCGCCGTCGTCTCCGCAGATCGGATTGCTCAAGGACGGCGAGCTGGTGTTCATGCTCGAGCGCTGGCAGATCGAAAGCCGCGCGGCGGACGAAATCGCGCACGATCTCGTCAATGCGTTCAACAAGTACTGCGCGGCGTAGCCGCCCAGGGTGACAGCGCTACTCGAGCATTCTTACCCAAATATTCCTGAATCGGACCGGATCGCCGTGATTCTGGAGCATCAGCGGTAGCGCGTCCGGATGCTTCTCGTACGGCGGCCGCTTCATGTTCGCCGTCGGTCCGCTCAGTACCGCGTCGTCCTGAACCAACACGCCGTTGTGAATCAACGTGATGCGCGCGGGCGACGTGACCTTGCCCGCCGCGTCGACGTGCGGGCGATGAAAGACGATGTCGTACGTCTGCCATTCGCCGGGCGGACGCATCGCGTTCACGAGCGGCGGATACTGGCCGTAGATCGCGCCCGCGTGGCGTTCGGCGCGACTTCCATCGCGCCGTCAACGAGCGTCCATCGCGCAGGCTTGCTCGCGCTGTCGGCCGACGTCCAGCCGGCGAGCGATTTGCCGTCGAACAGCACCACGGCGTCCGACGGTGGCGGACCCGAAGGCCGGCAGGGCCCCGGATCCACCACGCGCGGTTGCGGCCGGTCCATCGAATGCTGCGGCCATTGCGTCGACACCTGCGCGTCGAGCGACATCACGCCTCCGGCCAACAGCGCAACCGCGAGGGAGCGCACCATTCGCTACATGCTACTGGACATGCTACTGGTGGTTCAGCGAATACACGTACGCGGCAAGCGCGCGCAGTTGATCGTCGGTGAGCGGCGTCGGCCGCGTGCCGCCGCGCGCCGGCATCGCGATCCGATGCGCCGGATCCTTGATCTCCGCCACGGGCACGCCGCTCGTGATCGTTCCGAGAATGCCGTTGTAGCTGCCGTCCGAGTGCATGAAGTTGCCGGTCGTCAGGTTCGGGCCGTTCGCGGCGCCGTGCGCGTCGGCCCCATGACAGTTCTTGCAATTACGCACATGGAAAAGCGAGTCGCCCTCGGCGACCATCAACGCCGTGACGCCATTCGGCAGTCCGCGCCGCGCGGCCGAGTTGGACGGATTCGCCGGGGTGTTCGGCGCTCCGGCCGGTGCGGGAGCTGAGCTGCTGCTTCCCGAGTGACAGGCGCCGAGCGCCGCGAGTCCGAGGGCCACCACCACCGAGCGAGCGAGTTTGCTGTTCGTCATACCGGAAGTTTGGGCTGAGGGTGATTCGTGTGTCCGCTGCGACGTCTCCATCGACTGCATCGTTTGCATCGTTCGCATTGGCTTACGAACTCCCGGGCCGGGACGTTCGATCCCGTCTCGCGGAACTATCCGAGACGATCGGAACGCCGTCGCCCTCCAATGCGAATACTGGAAGCTGGAGCCCAAAGGCGATCGAGGCTAGTCTCACCGCGGCGACGACGATCATCCCGCCCCACGTCGCGACGCCGCGCCCCGCACCGAGCGCGAGCAGTACAAAGTAGAGCGACGTGCCGAGGATCGCGGCGCTGGCGTACAGATTTCCTCGCTTGAGCACGAGCGGAATCTCGGCGCTGAGCACGTCGCGTACGGCTCCGCCTGCCGAGCCCGTGATCGTCCCGAGCACAACGCACGCAACCGCCGGCAATCCCGCGCGTTCAGCGATCTGTGCGCCGGTGAGACTGAACATCGCGAGTCCGATGGCGTCGGCGTAAAGCAGCGTGCCTGCCGGCGGCGGCCGCCAGCGCACGTAGGCAATCGTGAACAGCGCCGCCGCGACGATCACGATCACGTACGCCGGATCGGCGAGCCAGAAAATCGGATGTCGCGCCAGCAGTACGTCGCGAATCGTCCCGCCGCCGACCGCCGTGACCAGCCCCAGCACCACGACGCCGAGGACGTCGAGACGTTTGCGGCCGGCGGCGAGCGCGCCTGAGATCGCGAACACCGCGACGCCGACGAGATCGAGCGCGTAGTTCAGTGTCATGCAGAGAAAGGATACCGGGGCGGCGGGATTTGCACCCGCACCTCGACGCCGTGTGCCCGCACGGTCCCGGCTTTCGGCCCATGGGATGATCGTGCGGCGGCGTCGCGCTCTCGAGAGTTGCTACAGTCTTGAGCTACGCGTCCCGGCGGCGCGCGGCAAAAGCCCATACGCGCCGCACCATGTTCTGTTCAGTGGTTCGATCCAGCGAGTGCACATACGAAACGCCCCGTCCGGCACGTGGCGCAGACGGGGCGTTGGAGAGTCCAACGGGCAACGGAGCGAGCCTTACGGCGTCGAACCTCCGAGCGAGTCTGCATCATGTGGGCGCGTCAGCCACGAATCTCGACCGACGGCCGCGTTCGTCCGCGCGACGAGCGGAAACATCTCCGGCTGTCGCGTGCGTTCGAGAGAGAGGGTGTCGGTGGTCATCATGGAGTCACGGTCTGAGGAAATTCCCTCGCGACGATTTGCGAGGGGCGCAGATAATACGACGAAATAAGAGAACTGTCAAGGGGGATGACTCCAGATCGCCGCGAAGAAAGAAACCAGCACGGACTGTGAACCGCGACGACAACGGACAGGCACGGAGACGGCGTTAACCGCCGTTGACTGACGTTGACTGGCACCGCCGTCTCCGCGCCTATCCGTGGTCGTCGCCGTGCCAGTCCGTGGGAATGTCTTTTTTGGGAACTCCTCGGGCAACCCGCTCTGCGCGGACCTAGGAGCCCGGATCCTCGCACACCACGCCGTTGACCGGGATGACCTCGAACCGCCCCGCACGCACATCAGCGCGCCACGCCTGTCTCACCTTGCTGAACCGCGACACGTTCGGCTCATTCACCACGATCGCGACGATCAGCGGATCGAGCGTTCCGCCCGCGTCACACGACGCCATGAACACGCGCTCATCCGCTGCCAGCGGCGGAATCGACAGCTCGGCGCGTACGATCCGCGACGGCGCCGCGCGGCCCGACGCCGCGCCGATCGTGTCGAGCCAGATCATCTCGCCGCGCGGAGTCACCACGTGCGAAAAGCCGTACTCGCCCGCTGGACCGTTCGGCGAGGGCGGAATGAGCGAACCACCCTTGTACGTGAACCCCGCGGGCAGTGAATCGTAGCGCAGGCCGACATGACTCGCCGTGGCCCCAACGCCGGACGGCGACACGACCGCGGTATCCGTCGGCGCGTTCGTCTTCACTGCATCAGCGTCCCGACGGCAGGCCATTGCACCCACCGCGAGCACGATCATCCCGGCAATCGACGCGTTGAAGCGCACTTGAAGTCGCATCAACCGATCGTATCCGGCGGATCCGCCGTACAACATCCAAGCGCGCACGAAATCCAGATCGGCGATTCACCGTCCGTCTGCATCGGCGCCGTGCGCGAGAAGGCGGCCGGCTGGACGGCTGCCGCCGCCTCCGTGCACGACTTGAAATCGGCGCGCGCGCCGCGCACGAACTTGTGCCCGCACTCCTTGAACCGGCCCGTCGCCACGCTGCGGTGCGCGCGTGCCCCATTCGTCGTCGTCAGCTCCTCGAGCCGCCATGTCGCCGAGCCGCCGGTGCCCGGCAGCACGATGAGATAATACTCATAGGCGCCGGGACGGGTGTTGTACATCGTGTCCACATCCTGCCCGTGATTCAACGTCCGCGCGGCGACGACGCCGTAGGCCGGCGTCGCGGCGGCGCTCAACGAATCCTGCGCGTCGACCGCGTCCACGCGCAGACTCGTGAACCGCGACGGACGCCCGCGGCACTCGGCCCGTCCACGGCAACGCCGCTGGCGCTCGTTGCCGCCGACGAAGTTGAGGCGATGCACGAAGCCATACAGCTCGTCGCCGCTCATCTGGTCGATGGGCTTCGACAGGGCGCCGGGCAGTGCGGCCGGCGCGGCGTTCGCACTCGCATTCGCGTTTGCGAGCGCCGCCACCGGCGCTTTGCCGCTGTCACTCTTTTGTCGGTCCGAACCACCGCATGCGGCAATTGCGGCAAGCGCGGTACCCGCCAGCGCAAGCGCCGCGCGACGCGCTCCGGCGCGCGTTGCTGAAGGTCGCGTCACGTGAACTCCTTTCGATTGTGATGTTGTTACGAAACTTTAACGAGGGGAAGGACCTGCGGACCAGCGACTGCTCACTGCGACGCCAAACCGCGCATCCGGGCAAGCGTCGGCGCGAGCGCGCCGTCCGCATGCTGCCAGAGCACCAGCACTTCGCGCGCACGCCGGCGCGCCTCCGCCGGGTCACCGCGCCTGGCCGCCAGCTCGGCACGAAACGCCAACGCGCGGCCGACCGCCGCCGCCTGCGCCGGCTCTCGCACCGACCAGGGCCCGAGCGTCGGCAAGGCGTTCAACACGCGGTCGAGCTCCGCGACCGCCGCACCGGTGTCGCTGAGCCTCGAGCGCAACGCCGCTTGCTGGACGGTTTGATCGAGCGAAATGTCACCGGGAAGCGCAACGCTGCGCACGATCGCTGCCGTGTCGAGCAGCAGCCGCGCGCGACGCGCGTCGCCGCTGCCCGCCGCCCGCTGCGCGCGCTCGAGGGCGGTTCGCTCGGTGAGATCGGCGACCGCGCGCGCGCCGACGGCACCCGGGCACGGAACCGAGAGCGATGCGGAACGCCACGTCACCTCGTGCAGAATCTCCGCGCGCTTCGACGGCTGCGCGTAGCTGTCGAGCAATCGATCGACATCGCCGCGCAGCGTGGTCAGCGAGTCGTCGCACACACCGGCGGCGGCGCGCAGCAGCAGACGACTCCCCGCGGCGTTGAGCGGCGGCGCGATCCCGCGCGACGCATCGTATTCCGACGTCGCGATGGTGTTGAGCTGCGCGGCGCGATTGAGCTGGCCGACCAGCGCCGCCAGTCCAGCCAGCCGATCGGCATCGTCCGCGTCCACGACGTGGCCCGCCGTCGCGCGTAACACGGAATCGGCGAGTGACTGCGCGCCCTCGATGTCCTCGCGTTTGAGACGCAGCCGCACGCTCACCGCGGCGAGTCGCAACTTCTGTCGGTCGCTCGCCGCGAGCGTGCGGGCACGCGCGAGCGCCGCCTCCGCGCCGTCTCCCGTGACCGCGATCTCGCCGCGTGCTTCATACGCCGTCGCGAGTGCCTCGTACGCGTCTGCGTTGTTCGGCACCGCCGTAGACCACTGTCTCGCGAACGCCAGCAAGGTTTCGCGATTTCGTTGCAGTGCATCGCTGAAGGTCGGCGCCAACACCCCGGGCCTGGCGGCTCCGAAGTCGGCGATGGTGTATGGAATGAACACCACACTGTCGCCGCTCAGCGACGGATGCGCCGCGTACGCCAGCGCGGGACTCGCCTCCGAGCGTCCAGCGCGAACCTGAATGGCGGACGTGACGAGAAGATTCGAAATCGTGCCGAAAGGCAGCGAACGATGCATCGACGGATCGATGGTCGCGGCGCGCATGTACGCGCGCGCGGCGCCGTCCCAACTCGTGCGGAAGCGATAACGCGACGGACTCGACGCATCGGCGACGACGACCGAATCGAGCGCGAGACAGTCGCCAATGCCGTACCACGCCATGGCATCGAGCGAATCGGACGCGCGCATGCGATCGAAGCTCGCGCACGCACGCGGGTATGCGGAGTTGCCGAGCGCGATCAACGCGTCGGCGAAGAGCGAGTCGCGGCCGTGCAGCTGCGTTCGATTCGCCGCGAGGCGCGCCGTCGCGAGACGGAATGCGTCGCCGTCCACGCGCCGCTCGAGCTCGAGCGACTGGGCCAGGCGAAGCGCCTCGTGCGCCGTGCGGCTGTTGCCCGGTGATCCCGCGCCGTTCGAGCGGCCGCGCACGGCATCGCCGAGCGGCGTTGCGGCCATCGCCGCGAGGGCGACCAGCGCGATGAGCGCCACCGCCGATCCCGCCCACGCGAGCGGATGCTTCGGCACGCTCTCGAGCGCGCGCTTCGGCGCGGAGGTTCGCTTGGGCGGCGCCGTGAGATCGCGAATGACGAACTCGATCGCTTCGGCGAAGGCGCCGGCGTCTGGAAAGCGTGCATGCGGCGATGCGGCGAGCGCGCGCAGCAACAGGTCGTCGACGAACGGCGGCACGTCGGCGCGATGCTTGTGAATCGGCTCGGGCGGCGTGCGCAGCCGCTTGTGCAGCAGCTCGCGCGGCGTCGTGGCCGAGAAGGCGTGCTCGCCCGCGATCATCTCGTAAAGCACGCAGGCGAGCGAGTAGACGTCGCTGCGCCCGTCGTATCCGTTGTCGGTGAGCTGCTCGGGGCTCATGTACGCCGGCGTGCCAACGATCATTCCGTGGCCGGTGACGCGCATGTCGAGCTCCTGCATCACGCGCGCGACACCGAAATCCGCGAGACACGCGTGCCCGTGGTAGAACATGATGTTCTCGGGCTTGACGTCGCGGTGGATCACGCCCTGGTCGTGCGCGAACGAGAGCGCGAGCGCGATGTCGTGCGCGCACTGCAGCGCTTCGACGATCGGCATCTGGGGCTCGGCGTCGAGTCGCTGGCGCAGCGAACCGCCGTCGACGAACGGCATGACGAAGAACAGGCGGCCGTCGGCGACGCCGGAGTCGTACGTCGGCAGAATGTGCGGATGCTGCATCCCGGCGGAGACCTGGATTTCGCGCAGGAAGCGTTCGCCGGCCACCGAGCCGACGTCGGGATTCAGCGTCTTGATCGCAACGAGGCGATCGTGCTTGAGATCGCGCGCGAGATAGACGATGGCCGATGCGCCGCGGCCAGTCTCGCGCAGGATCTCGTATCGCTCCTGGAACGCCGCTACGAGCGGCGCGGGGATGCGCGGTGGTCCGTAGGACGCGCTATTGGCGTCGAGCTTGGCGGTTTCGTCGGACACCGGCGGGTACGGCAGAGAAAGGTGGGGCTCTGGCGGCCGCCGTCGGCCGGAGTCGCTCTATATAGACTGACGTGGCGTAATCATGCAACGAGCATCTGCGGGCATTTGCGGGACGGCGAACGGAAAAACCGAATGGAAACCGCGAGTGGAAGGGGCGAATGGAACGAGCGAGTGGAAACAGCGCCCAGGCGATTCTTCCACTCGCCGTTTCCATTCGCCGTTTCCACTCGCTCTTCTGCGCCGTCAACGCCCCGATCACCGTGACAACCCGGCCTCCGCGAGGTAAGATCACCCCGCCTTATTACCTCGAGCGCTCGGAGGCTCAATGATGACCCGCGCGCGGCAACTCCTGCCGCTCGGCGCCGCTCTCCTGTTCGCGGCGCGTATCGTATTCGCACAGTCGAGCGCGACGCCGGTCGCGCACCAGTTCGACAAGCTCCATTTCCGCTCGATCGGCCCCGCGATCATGTCGGGCCGCATCGCCGACTTCGCGGTCTACGAGAAGAACACCGCGATCTGGTACGTCGCCACCGCGCACGGTGGTGTGTGGAAGACGACCAGCAACGGCGCGATCCTCACGCCGATCTTCGAGGACCACGGCTTGATGTCGATCGGCGACGTCGCCGTGTCACAGCAGAATCCCGACGTGATCTGGGTCGGCACCGGCGAATCGAACAATCGCCAGAGCACTTCGTGGGGCGACGGCGTGTTCAAATCGACCGATGGCGGCAAGACGTTCCAGAACATGGGGCTGAAGGATTCGAAGCACATCAATCGCATCGTCATCGATCCGGCGAACGACAACGTCGTGCTGGTGGCGGCGACGGGTCCGCTCTTCGGCGCGGGCGGCGATCGCGGCATCTACAAGACGACGGACGGCGGCACCACGTGGACGCGCGTGCTGCACGTGAACGACGAAACCGGGGCGAACGATCTCGTGATGTCCGCGACGGATCCAAAAACGCTGTACGCATCGACGTACCAGCGCATGCGCTCGGAATGCTGCATGAACGGCGGCGGCCCGGGCTCCGGAATCTGGAAGTCGACGGACGGCGGCGACCACTGGACACGACTCACGGGCAATGGGCTGCCGAGTGGACCGCTCGGCCGCATCGGGTTGGATGCGTATCGTCGCAACGGAAATATCGTGTACGCGTCGATCGAGGGACCGACGGCGGGTCGCGGCGGCGGCGCAGTGACGGCCGCTGGTGCCACGCGCGGCGACGGCACCGACAGCGCGGGCACCGCATCACCACCGGGCGGTCCGCCGCCGGCAACGCCGCCCGCGGGTGGTCGCGGCGGCGGTCGTGGTGGACGCGGTGGTCGTGGTGGGCGAGGCGGCGGCGGTGCCGCGGCCGCGGCGGATGATGCGGGCGGCGAGACGGGCCTCTACCGCTCCGACGACGGTGGGGCGACATGGCACAAAGTCTCGTCGAACAATCCGCGGCCGATGTATTTCAGCCAGGTGCGCATCGATCCGAACAATCCGGACAAGGTCTATCAGGGCGGCGTGAAGATGTCGGTCACCGCCGACGCCGGAAAGACGATGGAGATGTCGGCGAACACGGTCGCGCACGACGACACGCACGCGATCTGGATCGATCCGAACAACTCCGACCATCTGCTCATCGGCGGCGACGGCGGCGTGTATCAGTCGTACGACGGATCGAAGACCTGGATCTTCCAGCAGAATCTTCCCGTCGGATTGTTCTATCACGTCAACTACGACATGGCGACGCCGTACGGCGTGTGCGGCGGCATGCAGGACAACTACGACTGGTGTGGACCGAGCCAATCGCGTCAGGTGCAAGGCATCTTCAATCATGAGTGGTTCCAGATCGAAGGCGGCGACGGCTTCGAGGCGGTGCCCGACAAGCGTGACTCGCGCATCGTGTACAGTGAGTCGCAGGACGGCAACCTCATTCGCCGCAACAAGGTCACGGGTGAATCGAAGTCGATTCGTCCGACGCCGATGAACACGACGCCGGTCGCGAAGGGCGAGACGTTCCGCTTCCACTGGGATACGCCGGTGGCGCAATCGGCGCACGACCCGACGGCGTTGTTCGTCGGCGGCAATCGCGTGTTCGTCTCGCACGATCGCGGCGACTCGTGGACGGCGATCAGCCCGGATCTCACGAAGCAGGGCAATCGCGACACCATCGTCACGATGGGCCTCAAGGGCTCGGACATTCACATCTCGCGCGACGACGGCATGTCGCAGTGGCCGACGATCGTGTCGATCGCCGAGTCGCCGAAGCAGCGCAACCTGATGTATGCGGGCACCGAGGACGGCGGCGTCTGGGTGACGAAGGACGAGAAGAACTGGACGAACATCACGAGCCACATTCCGGACTTCCCGCCGGGCGACGCATTCGTCAGCCGCGTGGTGCCCTCGGCGTTCGATGCGGGGACGGTGTACGTCGTCGTCGAGAATCACCGTCAGAACGACTTCGCGCCGCACGTCTGGGCGAGCAACGATTTCGGCCAGACGTTCCATTCGATCGTCGGCAATCTTTCCGGCGACAACGTGCGCACGCTCACCGAGGATCAGAAGAATCGCGACGTGCTGTACATCGGGTCGGAGACAGGAATCTTCGTCTCGCTCGACCGCGGCAAGTCGTGGGGGCGGATCAAGGCGAACTTCCCGAACGTGCGCGTGGACGAGATCACGCTGCATCCGCGCGACAACGCGATGCTGGTGGCGACGCACGGACGCGCGATCTGGATTCTCGATCACCTCGAGCCGATTCAGGAATATTCGGCAGCGGAGACCGCGGCCGGCGATGCGAAGCTCTTCACGCCGGGCAACGCGCTGGAGTGGAAGACGAAGGACGATCGCAACGACGAGTTCTGGGGGCACGCGTACTTCGTCGGGGAGAATCCGCCGAACGAGGCGGTGGTTGAGTATTTCCTCAAGAAGCCGGTGAATGGGCTCGCGCTTCGCGTGAGTGACCCGGCGGGAAAAGTGGTGCGCGAGATCAAGGTGCCGTCGGCGAAAAACCAGCCGGGCATTCAGACGGTCTGCTGGGACATGCGCGGCGAGCCGATCACCGCGGCCACGGATTCCGCGGCGGAGGCCGGCGGCCGCGGCGGACGTGGTGGCGGCGGTGGTGGACGTGGCAACACGCCGCCGGGGTCGATCGTGCCTGGCGTATCGCAGCCGGTGCCGACGCCGATCGGCGGGATGAATCCGTGCGCGGTGGAAGGCGCGCCGGCCGCCGGCGGTCGTGGCGGCGGCGGATTCGGTGGCGGCGGTGGACTTGGCGGTCCGGCGCCGTACGCCATGCCGGGCACGTACACCGTCGCGCTCACGAGCGGCGGCACGGTGCTCGATTCGAAATCACTAAAGGTCGTCGGCGATCCGGACGTGCACTTGGCGCCGGCGGAGTACGCGAGCTACAACGCGATGGCGAACGATCTCACGTCGTTGCAGCGGCGCGCGGTGGCGGTGACGACGGCGTTGAACGCGCTGTATCCACAGATGGCGAGCGTGGCGAAGCAGGTCGCCGACAAGTCGGATCTGCCGGCGAACGTCAAGTCGCAATTCGATGCGTTCAACAAGAGCTTCGACGCGGTGCGAAAGAAGTTCGGCGTTCCGCTGCCGGCGCCGGCGGCTGGACGTGGCGGCGGCGGTGGACGCGGCGCGGCACCCGACCCCGAGAACGTGCTCGCGCGCACGTCGGCGCTGCGCACGTCGCTGATCGGCGTGTGGGAGTCGCCGAGTGCGTCGATGGTGCGCCAGTACAATGAAGTGAAGGTGGAGCTGCCGAAGGCGATCGCCGACGCGAACGCGGTGTTGGCGAAGGGCGCGGCGGTGAGTCAGTCGCTCGCGAAAGCGGGCATCACGCTGACCGTGCCGGCGGGCGGGAAATGAGCGTGTACGCCGGCGCGGCCTTGCTCCGTGGCGCCGGGTGCATTACCATTGGTAAGGAATTTAGGCGGAGGTAAGGATGAGCGAATCGACCATCACGTCCAAGGGGCAGATCACGATCCCCAAGGTCGTGCGCGAGGCGCTCCACCTCGAAGTAGGCGACCGGGTCTACTTCGAGGTGCTGGGTGACGGATCTGTTGTCCTCAAGGCGCGCAATCAACCGGTGGAGCGGTTGTTCGGGTTGTTGCACGGGCGCAGCGCGCGTCGCCGGGTGCTGAGCGTCGAGGAGATGAACCCGGCCAGCGGCGACGATCGCTCGCCGTGATCTCGCCGTGATCTCAACGTGATGGCCTCGTGATCGCGCTCGATACGAACGTGCTCGTGCGCCTCATCGTCGGTGACGATGAGGCGCAGGCGCGTGCGGCCGAGCGTTTGGCGGTGCGAGCGCGCCGCGAGCAAACGGCGCTGTTCGTCGCCGACGTCGTGCTGTGCGAGCTGGTGTGGGTGCTGCGCAGCCGGCTGTCGCTTCCACGCCGCGAAATCGCCGACGCGCTGGATCAATTGCTGGCGACGGAGCTGATCGTCGTCGCCGATACCGCGGTCATCGAGCGCACACTCGACGATTACCGGAACGGCAAGGGCGACTTTGCGGACTATCTCATTCGCGAACAGGCGCGGTCGGCCGGAGCGAAAGAGGTCGCGACGTTCGACCGTGCGCTCAAGGGCGAACCGGGATTTCGCATCGTCGGCTAGCCGGTCGAGATTAGCGAATTGTTCCATTCCGGCCACACCGTGTGTCCCGGGCCGGGGACAGTTCGACACGCGTGGCCAGGGTCACTCGTGATTCAAGCTGTTGTCTCGAAATGAGTTGTCAGTTTTGATCGCGTGGGCCGTGCTCGTGCACTAGGGGTCGCCAACCTCCATCCGGAGATCCACGTGCACCGGTCCAACACCGTTCGCGCAGTGACAGGGGTATCCCTGTTCGTCGCGGCCGCTGCGCTCGTCCCGCTGGTTCCCGCCGCCGTTGGTGCCCAGCAGTCGGACGTGAGCGTCAGTCCGTTCGTCTCCTTTCTGCCGACCACCGGCGCGAGTCCGCTGGCTGGACTTGCCCTGACGCTCGCCGGCAACGGCGGCCTGGCGCTGCGGGCCAGCGGACATCTCGCATTAAAAAACGATAATACTAATTCATTTAATACCGCTGACGCCATGCGCCCGTGGGGCGGCGACGCCGACGCCGTCCTTTTTCTGGGCGGCCACTACCTCGGCGGATATGAGCATACGCTCTCGCCCTACGTTTTCACCGGCGTCGGGATCGCGGGCCGCGATAGTCTGGGCGCCACGGTGACGCGCAGCGACTGGAGCTATGGCGCGGGACTCAACGTGCCGCTGGGAAGCGCGGTGGACATTTTCGGGGAATCGCGGTGGCGCATGTCGCGCTTCGTGCTGCCGACCGCGCAACTGGCGCCGAGTCCGACGACGGAGATTCGCGTCGGATTGTCGTTTCATATCGGCGGCGGCGGCTCGAGTGGGCGAGGCATGCCGCGCAGTCGCAGTGCATCGACGGGGCGTCGTTATCCCTCGCGCAGCACGGCCGACGTGCTCTACCCGGCGTCGACGACGACGTCGGCGAGCGCGGCGCGGCTCATCAACGCCGCCGAGCAGTACATCGGCACGCCCTATGTGTATGGCGGCACGAGTCCGCGTGGGTTCGATTGTTCAGGGTTTACTCAATACGTGTTCGCGCGGCAGGGCGTGCGGCTACCGCGCACGGCGGCGGAGCAGGCGCAGGTCGGTGAGGCGCTACCGAACGAGTGGCGTGCGATCGCGGCGGGTGATCTGGTGATGTTCGCGGAGCACGATCGGATCGATCACGTGGCGATCTATGCGGGGCACAACCGGATCATCCACTCGAGCTCGAGCGGCGGTGGAGTAAGGTATGATGATCTCACGACGCAGCGAGGGCAGTGGTTTGTGGACCACATGGTGGCGGCGCGTCGGGTGACGTCGGATTCGCGCGGCCTGCTGCTCGATCTGGCGCGGGGGTTCGGTGAGGTCGGCGTGCAGCTCGATGGGCCGGATCATGCGCCGCGGGGGCGGTAGTCGACTTGCATCAACGACTCCAGAGGCCATCGGGGACGACCGACGACTTCCGGTGGCCCGAGCGTTATTCCACCGATCGGCAAGATTGCGTCGATCGCCGATACTCACTTGCTGCCAATGGCATGACTCTGATCCCGCATGTGCGCCGCATCCGAGGTCATGGTTGTAACGCCAATTTGACGATTTCCATTTTGGCGTTTGAGCAAGGCGAGTTACCCAGAGGTCGATAGCAAACAGTCAAAGCCACTCATCTCTAAATCCAACTTCGGCGCAACGTCGCCCCCCCCCGTCACTTCTTAAGCTTCCCTATTTCAACGGCCATCTGCTCCTCTGTCCAGTGAAGGTAGTTGCGCACTCGGCGTGTGTGCTCAGGGGAGAAGTTGGCGATCACGAGCAAAATATCGGTGCTCCAAGTCTCGCCAGGGCGCGGAGCTGGTTCCAAACCGGCAATCAATTCCTCGGCCATTTCCGGTTCGTACGTCTGACGGAAGTAACGAACGAGGTCGTCGTAGGTGACCGGTGATTCCGCCCAATCAACGACTCGAGACTCTTGTCCGTCTCGTGCATTGACGGAGGCTTCATCCAATCGATTGTGGTCTGGTGACATTCGCTCCCCCAATCAAGGTGCAGGCGGTTTGAGATTCGCGTTGTGCCT
The DNA here is from genome assembly GCA_035606695.1 of Gemmatimonadaceae bacterium. Taxonomy (NCBI): domain Bacteria; kingdom Pseudomonadati; phylum Gemmatimonadota; class Gemmatimonadia; order Gemmatimonadales; family Gemmatimonadaceae; species Gemmatimonadaceae bacterium. Next base: position 57,886 of record DATNEW010000016.1, on the reverse strand, counting down.
TCCCGTAGGCCAAACCGAACCAGTGGTGGTCCCATCGTCGCGGAGCCAGGCCCTACACTCGAGCTCTACCCACGATCCCTCCAATTGCCTTGGTCCGCCTGGAATGGGCATCGGCACCACAATCCATCCGTTCCAATCCTGTCCTCGACCGACGCGGTACCGCGCCTTCTCAAAGTTGCCCTTGACTCCTTCTCGTGTGACTTGGAGGCGCGAGTACGGTCCCCAGAAGCTTATGGTCCCGCTACCGTTTGGAAGTCCAGACCGAATCCAAGTCTCTGTAGAACGCTCGATGATGATTGGATCGTGAACACCGACCCCATCGACATCCGGGATTACCTCTGGACAGTAATACCGAACTCCGACGGAGGCGGAGCCCGTCAGTAGGCGTCCGAGAATATGAACATCCAGCCGCATTTGTCCTGAACCATGGATTGACGCGCTACACGTCAACGAGTTCAGCGTACAGGCGGTAGTTTGATCCATTTCAGCTGGCGCGCCGGTGAATGCGCTGTCGTTGGCTGCCTCAAGAAGCGTATCGTGCGGCGCTTGATCCTTGAGAGATCGAGGGGCGGGCGCGTGAATCGACCTCGTTCCGACACCCGAACCAACTGTCGGGCGCCGATTCGCAACAATCTGTTGGTCGGATAGCCAAGTCCACTCAGCCGACGGAGCAATTGCTGGCGACGGAGAGAGTGTGCCAGTAAACGTCGCTGCCACTCCCTCGCCCACCTCGCTTTTGTCGACTGTGACTGAGAGCGTTGGCAAGACCACGGCAACGTCAGCGTACGCCGAGTCACCAGATCCATTGCCTGCCGAGGAGTATGCCCACATTCGACCGCTGACAATCATCTGCTTCCTACACGGACCAGTCCCATCGGCGCAGCCGACATCGTTCGTCGCTGTGTCGCCAGGGACCCATCGCCATCTTGCGGCGGAGCCAAGTGTACCGTCGTAGGTCGGCGAGAAGGTCACCGAATCACCGAGCGCAACGTTCGGCTTGTCGACAACGAGCGTGAAGCTGCTATAAGCCACCGCTCGCGCGGTCGCATACCGAAACACCCCATTCCGCTTGACCTGCACCTTCATCGTGCCGGTCTCCTGCACCGCCTTCGTACACGGATCTTCCCAGAAGTTGCAACTCGTGTGACCGGGCGGCACATCTGCCGTCCAGGCCCAGGACCACATATCCGGTACGGTGGCGTGACCGTCGCTCCACGTCGGCGTAAACGTCACGTTGGCATTGCGGTGGATGTACGCCGGCGCCGCGGTGAGCGTCAGGGTTGGCGTCGTCACGTGAACACTGCCCGTTTGCCGTTTACCGTTCACATATGCAACGACACTCAAGGTCCCCGAGCCGATGATCACGCGCGTGCAGGCGTTGCCCCGAAGACCGAAAAAGCACGGGCTCGTGGTGTCCGACGGCTCGCCACCCTGAGACGCCGGATCCGGAATCCACGTCGACGAGTCGACTTCGACGGGCATCGATTGCCCCTCAACGACCGAGGGACTCGCTTCTGCGTAGAAATGTACGGTCGAACCCGGACCCACGTTCGTTGAATCGGCGACCAGGCTCAGCGACGACTCCAGCCGCGTCAGCATGAACGAATAGGAACCCGAAAAGGTCGCGCACGGTGATGCTTGATACTGCGGTCCGCACGTGATGCGATCGGTCTGGCCGGGCGGCAAGTAATTCTGCTCGTTCTCGACACCGTAGGAATTACTCGCACCGCCATCAAGGTGCGAGTTGGCGGTCAAAAGCAAATACATGGCATCGGTCGAGGTGAAGCTGGCGACCGAAAAGACGTTATTGCCATCGTGCCACGTGACGGCCGTGTTCCCGATCGGACCGTAGCTCGTCGCACTGCCCAAGCCCGCGAAGTTCGGCGTGCGCACGACGAGGCCGGAGACAGTTGCCTTGACCACGGTCGCGTGCCGGTACCACGGCGCCACGAAGCTCGGATCAGTCGTCCCTCCGCCGCTCAGCCCATCGATCACTAACGGAACCGTCGCTGATGCCGGCGACTCGTTCGGATACACCGTTGCGCTTGCATGTTGGCCCGGCCGGAGTGTGAGCGGATCCTGATGCGCCGGCGGCGCCATCAAGTAGTCACGGCAAGCCACAAAGGCCACCGATGCGACTGCCAACAACAACACGCGGCGGCGCCGCATGCGAGGCAAAAGGCGGATACTGTCGGCCTGTCCGCCATTTCGCGACGACGAGCCGACGCTTTCGGGCGTGGTCGATGTGGGCACTGAGCCAGAGCGACGGATGCGCCTCCGGCCAGCGCGCGAGAAAATGAAGCGCACGTCAGGGATGTAAGCGGATTGTGGGCGGAGCAGGCGTGATCGAAGTCACACCGGATAGGAAGGACGGCGTGAGCAGCATCGCCCACGCGACCGCAGCCGAAAAGCGCGGTCGCCGATGAGCGGCCAATTTAGATCAGGTACCGCTTCCCGCAAGAGCGTTTGATAAAAAAACTATAACAAACGCAATGTGTGGGAAATCGACACACATCTACGCCATCAGCGCCCCGGCTGCTATGATCTTCCTTCGATGCATTGATCGCCGTGACGCCGCCCGCCTTTCCTTCGCCTATCCGGCTACGAGTGTGTGATGCATTCACGTTTGTCATCGACCCACGCGCGCCCGCTTCTCGTTGGCATCGCCTCGTTGCTGATCATGTGGTTCAGCTGGGGCTCGATCCACCCGCCGGCCGTCGTCGAAGACGAAGTCTCATACGTCCTGCAGTCACGAATTTTCGCGAGCGGCCACTGGACGGCACCATCGCCGCCGCTCCCTGAATTCTTTCAGCAGGGACAAGTGCTCACCGTCCCTGCCGTGGCGTCAAAGTATCCGCCCGGCCACGCGCTGTTGATGAGCGTGGGCTCACTCGTCGGCGCACCCGCGCTCATGCCCCTGCTGCTCACGGCCTTGACCGGAGCGCTCCTGTTCCTGCTCGTGTGTCGAGTGACCAACCCGTTCGTCGCCGCGTTGACCTGCATCATCTGGCTGAGCGACCCGATCGAGCTCGAACATCGGCCGGGGTATTTCTCTGAAGTCACGTCGAGCATGATGTGGATGATCGCGCTCTGGGCCCTCCTCGAGTGGCGCGCGCATCGGCGCACACGCTGGCTCCTCGTCCTTGCCGCCGCGATCGGCTGGGGCGCGATCACGCGTCCACTGACGATGCTGGCGTTCGCGGTGCCCGTTGGAATCGTCGTCGTGCGAGACGTCATTCGCACGCATCGCTGGCGCGATTTCGCGCTCGCGATCTTCGTCGGGTGCTGCTTCCTCGGAATACTCCCCGTGTGGAGCGCGCGGACGACGGGGAACTGGAGGCTGACGCCGCAAACGCTCTACACGCGCGACTATCTACCCTACGACAAACCCGGATTCGGCCTGGACACGACACCACCCGCGCTCCCGCTGCTTCCGGTCGATCGTTTCACATATGTCGGATTTCAGAATGAACATAAGCGACATACGCTGACGAACCTTCCGGCGATCGCCTGGGAGCGGCTGAAGGTCATTGGCCATGACGAGTGGAGCGGCCCGCGACTGGTGCTCGTTCCGTTCGCCATCCTTGGCCTGTTCGCCATGAACGCATCGCTCTGGTTTGCGTTCGCGTGTTCGACGGCGCTCTTCGTCGGCTATCTGAGCTACGGGCACTGGGCCCATTGGACGATTTATTACCTCGAGGGTATTCCGACACTCTCGGTCGTCACGGCGCTGGGGGTCGCACTCGCGCTTGAACGCATCGAGAAACGATTCTCCGATGGCCCGCGCTCACGGATTGCGTCTGCTCCCGCCGCGGCTGTCGCCGCACTATTGCTGCTCGTTGGATACGAGTCAGTCAGGTCGCACGCGAACCATCGGCGGGATGCGGTCTGGGACGTCGCCTTTCACGAGCTCCTGGATCAGGTGCCGTTCCGCTCCAGGGTCATCTTCGTTCACTACGCGCCGCGTCTTGGGCCGCATTTGAACGTGGTCGCGAATTCGCCCCATCTCTTCGCGGATTCGACCTGGATCGTGAACGACTTCGGCGCGAAGAACGCGGACTTGCTTCGCTTCACGAAGGGACGAATCCCTCTCGCGTTCTACGAGCGCGACATGCACATCGAGATCGATACGTCACTCGTCGCGAAGTCTAACTCAGCGCGGGCCCCAAGTCGTTGAGATCATCCTCGTCCTCCTCGGGCAACAGCAACGCCTGATCGAGCGTTAGAAAATGCTGATCGGCCACGAGCAGCCAGTCGCCATTCGATTGGCGCCGAGCCATGGTCGTGAGAGGCCGTGAGCCCGCTTGCTTGTGTCGATAGACGATATGTCCCGCGCCCTCTCCATCGGCCACGAAGCCGAGCGTGACGAAATCAAACCGACGCATGCCGTCGGCGATGATCTCGTTCGCCGTCGCGCGCGACATCTGGCGCCGCTCGACGTGGCGGTCGAGCTGGCGCCGCACCGAGCGGCCCTCGAGCCACAGCGCGAAGACCTCGGCCGGCTTGAGCATCTCCACTTCCTGGCGCGACGTCGCCCCGGGCACCGCGTCGCGCAACCGGCGCGTCGGGTCGAGCGACTCGCGAAAGCGCGACACCTGAAATTCGGCGACCGCGCGCGGCATGTTTGGGACCGCTTTCATGAGCTCGGTCGCGGTCAGGCGCGCGTTCTTGGGCGGCACGATCGACGCGAGCAGATCGCGCTTGAACTCGATCAGACTGTCCGGATCGCACAGCGTGGACAGCCGATGCCAGTTCTCGCGGTTGAGCGCGTCGACGGCGGCCTGAAAGACTTCGATCGGTTCGGTGGAGTTCATCTCCGCTAAAATACGCACGGTCAGACGAGAAAGTCATCGGCCGGGTGGCGGCGAAATCCAACGGGGCGTCTTCCGCGCTCGTAGCATCTGCGGCCACCTTTGGTGAAGCTTGGGTGCGGCCGATCGCGCCCCGGCAACGACCGTCCTGTCCTCTCAACCCGTCCATTCCATGCGACCGACACTTCTTCTCGCCTCGTGCGCACTGGCGGCGGTTCCCGCCGCGGCGGCGCTCGGGCAAGCGACTCCCGTAGCGAGCATCTCGGCGTTTGCCGACACAACGACGAACCTCGACGTCCGCACGATGGTTTCGCGGCTCACGCTCGAGAACTACAAGGCGACCGTCAAAGGCCTGACGCAGTTTGGCGATCGCCGGCAGGGCACGAAGCGAAACCGCGATGCCGTCGACTGGATCGAAGCGCAGCTGAAGAGCTACGGCTGCACGAACACGGAGCGGATCACGTATGACTACCACACGCCGCCGCCGCGCGGTGGCGCGGGGCGCGGTGGTCGTGGCGGCGCGGGCGGCGGCCGCGGCGCACCGCGGCCGCCGGGCACCGTCGTCAGCGAGGGCCCGACGAACGGGCAGGGCGGCAGCCGCATCTTCGGAACGCGCACGCAGACCGGCGTGAACACGGATTCCCTGCGGCAGCCGGATGCGCACATTCGCGCCATCGACGCCGAGCCGGCGACGGATGGCGAGCGTCAGGAAGTGTATTGCACGAAGGTCGGCAGCGTGCATCCGAACGAGATGTACATCGTCGGCGGCCACATGGACGGTCATGGTTGGAACGAGGCGGCGAACGACGATGGCTCCGGTACCGCGCTCGTGATGGAGCTGGCGCGTGTATTCAGCAGCCCGGACGTGAAGACGGATCGCTCGATTCGTTTCGTGTTATGGAACAATGAGGAAACCGGATTGAACGGCGCGCATGCGTACGTCGATCAGCGCCAGGCGCTGCAGGGGAAAGAGAGCCCGGCGGGCTCCGGCAAATACCCCGAGCCCAAATGGCTCGGCATGATCCAGCATGACATGATGATGTGGGATCACGGCATGCCCGGTCCCGACGGCAAGTTGAATCCGGAGCAGCGTCGCGAAGCCGACGTCAACATCGAATTCGCATCGACGTCGAAGATGGCGCAAGCGTCGGCGGATCTCGCGTGGTTCTTCCGCCGTGCGAACGAGCATTACGCGACGGATTATCCGGCGAACGTCGGCCCGCACATGACGAACACGGATTCGGACCCGTTCAAGGACCTCGTTCCGGCGATCAGTCTGCGCGAGAACGAGCGCGGCTCGCAGATCGGTGCGGGGTGGGACCCGAACTGGCATCAGCCGAGCGACGTGTTTGCCACGTACAGTGACAAGGATTTCCGCCTGGGGCTCAATGCGGCGGAAACGACGCTTGCGGCTGTGGCGCTGCTCACCGGAGCGACGGTCGGGAAGTAAATGTCATTCCGAGCGAAGCGAGGAATCTGGTGCGTTGGTAGAGAGGCTGGCCCCTCTACCGGGACGGTGGATTCCTCGCCTGCGGCTCGGAATGACAGGGGAGCGGCGGCTCGGAATGACCGACCGCTCGCGATCGTACTTCTCGTAGCCGCCGCGTTGGGCGCGGGCGCGCAAACACCGGCATACAAGAATCCCGCGCTGCCGACCGATGCGCGCGTGCACGATCTCCTCGGGCGCATGACGCTCGAGGAAAAGTTCTGGCAGCTCTTCATGATTCCCGGCAGCCTCGACGACTCGTCATACGATTATTCGCATGGCGTGTTCGGGCTGCAGATCTCGGTTGCGCCGCAAGGCAAACGGGTCGACGCGAACGCGGCGGCGCGCGCGCATGCGGAACGAATCAACGCCATTCAGCGCTACTTCGTCGAGCGCACGCGGCTTGGCATTCCGATCATTCCGTTCGAGGAAGCCGTGCGCGGCCTCGGACGGGAAGGGTCGACGATGTTTCCGGCCGCGATCGGGCTCGCGGCCACGTGGGACACGACGCTCATGCATCGCGTGGCGCTCGCGATTGCGGGCGAGACTCGCAGCCGCGGCATTCGCCAGGTGCTGTCGCCCGTGGTCAACATCGCGAACGACGTGCGGTGGGGCCGCGTCGAGGAGACGTACGGCGAAGATCCGTATCTCTCGTCGCGCATGGCGGTGGCCTTCGTCGGCGCGATGGAGAGCACGGGCGTCATTGCGACGCCGAAGCATTTCGTCGCGAACATCGGTGAGGGCGGCCGCGACAGCTATCCGGTCGATTTCAGCCAGCGCATGCTCGAGGAAGAATTCTTTCCGCCGTTCCGCGCGGCGATCGACGAGGGGCATGCCCGCTCGATCATGACGGCGTACAACTCGGTGAACGGCATACCGGCGACGCAGAATCGCGCGCTGCTCACCGGCACACTGCGCGACGAGTGGAAGTTCAAGGGCTTCGTCATTTCCGATCAGGCCGCGACGGGCGGACCGACGGTATTACAGTTTACTGAACCAAACACCGCCGCCGCGACGGCCGACGCCGTGAACGCGGGGCTCGACGTGATCTTTCAGTCGGCGTATCCGCAGTATCGCGGGTACCTCGACGCGTTTCGGCACGGGCTCATCGCGCCGGCGGTGATCGATACCGCGGTGGCGCGCGTGCTGCGCGCCAAGTTCGAGCTCGGGTTGTTCGAACATCCGTACGTCGACCCGGATAGCGCGGCAACGGTAAACCATTCGGTTTATCATAGTTCGCTCGCGCGCGACGCGGCACGCGAAGCGATCGTGCTGCTTCGCAACGAAGGCCACACGCTGCCGCTCGCGAAGTCGCTCGCCTCCGTTGCCGTCATCGGCGAAGACGCCGCCGACGCGCGACTCGGCGGCTACAGCGGGCCGCCGCGCGCCGCGGTCTCCATTCTCGACGGCATTCGCGAAACGATCGGTGCGGCGAAGGTGCGCTACGCGCGCGGGGCGGAACGCATGCCGCGCGAGTACGCGATCGTACCCGCCGATTTTCTGAGCAATGGGGCCGAGCGCGGGTTGCATGGCGAGTACTTCGACAATAACGCGCTGGCCGGCACGCCCCGCGTCGTGCGCACGGACCCGCGAGTCGATTTCGGTTGGACGCTGAGCTCACCGGCGCGCGGAATTCCGTTCGACTGGTATTCGGTGAGGTGGACGGGCACGATCACCGCGCCCGCGAACGGCGTGCATTCAGTTGGCGTCGAAGGAAACGACGGGTATCGCCTGTATGTCGACGATCGTCTCGCGATCGACGATTGGCGCAAGCAGTCGTACTCGCACCATCTCGCGCCCGTAGACTTCGCGCCCGGCACGCGGCACTCGATTCGCCTGGAGTACTTCGAGAGCACAGGCAACGCGCGCGTGAAGCTGATATGGGACGCGGGGCACGACGAGACGTGGCGCACGCAAATCGACAGCGCCGTGGCGATCGCCAGGCAAAGCCGTGTGGCTGTTATTGTGGCCGGCATCGAAGAAGGCGAATTCCGCGACCGTGCGCTGCTCGGGCTTCCGGGCCATCAGGAGGAGTTGATTCAGCGCGTCGCGGCGACGGGAACGCCGGTCGTCGTCGCCCTGGTCGGCGGCAGCGCGATCACGATGAGTCATTGGCTGGAGAACGTGGCCGCGGTGATCGACGTGTGGTATCCGGGCGAAGAGGGAGGACGAGCCGTGGCCGACGTGTTGTTTGGCGACGCCGATCCGGCGGGTCGCCTGCCGATCACGTTTCCCATTGCCGAAGGCCAGCTTCCGCTCGTCTACAACCATCAGCCGACGGGCCGGGGCGACGACTATGTCGACCTGACCGGTCAGCCGCTGTTTCCGTTCGGGTTCGGCTTGAGTTATTCCTCATTCGAGTACTCAAATCTCTCGATCGAGCCGGCGACGATCGACCCGTCAGGGACCGCGACGGTCAGCTGCCGCGTGAAAAACACCGGCGCGCGCGACGGCGATGAAGTCGTGCAACTCTATCTGCGGGACCTGTTGGCGACGACGGGCCGCCCCGTGATGCAGCTCGAGGGGTTCGCGCGCGTGCATCTCGCGCCGGGCGAATCGCGCGACGTCAGTTTCCGACTGTCGCCCGCCGAGCTGCACATGGTCGACGCGCGCGGGCAATGGGTCGTCGAGCCCGGAACGTTCCGCCTGATGATAGGCGCGTCGTCCCGGGACATTCGGCTTCGCGGCGAGCTGGTCGTTCGATGAAACGCCGCGACTTTCTGGCGATCAGTGCGGCAGGCCTCGGCGGTCTCGCGCTGCGGCGCGCGCCGTACGCTGCCGCGCGCCCGACGCCGTCGGCTCCGCAACTTCGGTGGCAGCGCGACGAGCTCGCGATGTTTCTCCATTTCGGGGTGAACACGTTCACGGATCGCGAGTGGGGCGACGGTCGCGAAGATCCGGCGATTTTCATTCCGACACAGCTGGATGCGCGGCAGTGGGCGCGCACGGCACGCGCCGCCGGCTTCCACGCGATGATTCTCACGGCGAAGCATCACGACGGGTTCTGCTTGTGGCCTACGCGCACGACGACGCACTCCGTCGCCAGCAGTCCGTGGCGTGACGGACACGGAGACGTGGTTCGCGAATTCGTCGACGCCTGTCGCGCTGAGTCGCTGCGGCCCGGGTTGTATCTGTCGCCGTGGGATCGCAATGCGCCGGTGTATGGCGATTCTCCGCGCTATAACGACTTCTATTGCGATCAACTCACCGAGCTGCTCACACAGTACGGGGAAGTCGCCGAAGTGTGGTTCGATGGCGCCAACGGCGAAGGGCCAAACGGGCGAAAGCAGGTGTACGATTGGCCGCGCTTCTGGGGCACCGTACGCAAGCTGCAGCCCAACGCGGTGATGTTTTCGGACGCCGGTCCGGACGTGCGGTGGATCGGCAACGAGCGTGGTGTCGCGGGAGATACCAATTGGTCCACGGTCGACCCGGCGGTCGTGCCCTATCCAGGCGCCGATGGTCCGGCGGTGATCGACATGCTCCAGCACGGTGACCCGAACGGCAGCGTGTGGCGTCCCGGTGAGACCGACGTGTCCATTCGGCCGGGGTGGTTTCATCATCCGGCGGAGGACGCGCGCGTGAAGAGCGCGGACGATCTCGTGGGATTGTACCTCACGTCGGTTGGGCGAAACTCGAAGTTGTTGTTGAACGTGCCGCCGACGCGCGATGGGGTGTTGCACGAAACCGACGTCGCGCACCTGAAGGCGTTTCGAACGACACGCGATGCGATGTTCGCGCGCGACGTTTCAGAGCGGCGGCACCTCGTGTGGCAACGCACCGGAGACAGAACAGCGGTCGCCACGATCGGTTTCGACGAGCCGACGCGCATCGCGATCGCGGATTTGCGCGAGGATCTGTCGGCGGGACAGGTGATCGCGCGCTACACGCTGTCGGGTGAAGGAGCGGATGGGTGGCGAGAGCTGTCGCACGGCACGACGATCGGATTTCGCAAGCTCGATCGATTTGATCCCGTAGCTGTGCGCCGTGTGCGGTTGACGATCGACGATGCCGTCGATGCGCCGCGGCCGCCGCGAATCGCGCTTTACGCGGTGGCTCAGCCGAGCGGCTGAATCGACGACAAACCGGCGAGCGTCGCGAGGAGCAGCGCGAACGTGATCAGGATGCCGCGATTGGAGCTCGAGACCGCGGGCTTGAATGCGCGGTACGCGCCGACCAGCGCGATGACGACCAGCCATTTCTGTGACGTGAGCAGAAACAGCACGCCCGCGAACCCGACGATGGCGAGACGGCCGTTGCGATCGAGGGCGTGAAAGCCGCGCGATCCGTCGAGCTGCCAGATCGGAATCAGATTGAACAGGTTGATCCACGCCGTGAGCTGTGCGATGGCGCCCCACGTCGCGGAATGCGTCGCGAGATACACGCCGAAGGCGGCGAGGCCGGCGACCGTTCCCCAGATCGGACCCGCGAGGCCGATCTTCGCGTCGGTCAGCGGATCGTCGACACGCTGTTTGAGCCGGACGAGTGCGCCGATGCCGGGAATGAAGATCGGCGCTCCGGCGGCGATGCCCAAGCGTCTCAGCTCCATCACGTGGCCCATCTCGTGGATGTAAATCGACAGCACGAGTCCCAGCGCGAGCGGCCAGCCGTACGCGTTCCAGTACACGCCGAAGAATGCGACCATCGACAGCAGCGTGCTCAGTTTCGTCAGGCCGAGCAGCAGGAATTTCAACTTTCCTAATGCGAGCAGGAACACGCCGCCGGCGCTGGCCAGGCCGCGCTTCCACGCCGGCATGCGGGCGCGCGCGGCCTTCGTTTGCGCCGCGGCGCGCTCTTGCATGGTCGTCGCGAGCGTCGTCATGTGCTTGCGAATCGTCGCATACTGCTCGCTTTCCGCGGGCAGCAGCGGCAAGGCGCGATTCCACGTCTGAATCGCCATGGCCAGATCGCCGGCGCGCTCGCGCTCACCGGCGCTCAGCGCGATTTGCTTGAGGCGATCGCCATGCACGAGCGTCGCGCACGCGGGACACGCGAGCGCCAGCGGCACCAGCTCCGTGCCGCACTCCGCGCATGGCGTTCCACTCGTCGCCGCCGTTGCTTCGCCCATCGATCAGCCGGCGGCCGACCCGGCCAGGCGAAGCGGTCCGGTAATGGGATCTTCCGGGACGCCCGCGGTCATGCGCCACGCGCGGCGTATGCCGAATCCGATGATGAGCGCGGTGATGATGCCCGTGACGGAGCTGAAGATCGCCATCACGGGAAGGGCGAACGCGAGTGCGATTACGCTAACGAGCACCATGAGCGGCGAAACGTGTTTCGTTTGAACGGGTGGCGCCGACGCAAGCGAATCCGCGCCGGCCGCCGCGCTGTCGGTTGGTGCCGGCGTCCGAGCCGCGGTCGCTGCCGCGTGCGTCTTTGCCGTGCGCGCGGCGTGACGCGCCTCCGTGAACAGCAGCGGCATGTACGCCATGCCGACCGAGAAGTACACGAGCACCGCGGCGAGGACCTGGTATTTGCGGCCCTTCGCATTCGGGTGCGATGCGCGAATCGCCCGGCCGACCATGTAGCCGATGAGAATGGCGACGATGCCGATCTCGAGATCGAACATCGCGATGACGGCATAGTAGACGGCGGCGCCGGCGAGCGCGGCGCCGAGTCCAAACAGTGCCGCCTTGCCGAAGACGCCGGCGCCGGAACCGCTGCCGCCCGCGCGCTCGATCGCGAGCTTGCACGAGGTACAGATCGAGGCGCCGGCCCGTGAGTAGTAATAATCCTTGATGCTCTTGCCGCACAGGCTGCACGCGACACCAGCGAGGCCGGCAACGCCGGCAACGCGGGCGGACACCGCCGCGCCGGCGACAGCGCGGTCGAACTGCAGGTTGCCCGGGGGCGATGTTACAGGATCGCTCATGATGGTCCTTCGCTGGCGGAGGGGTGGGGTGCCGGGTACGCCTTCTCAAGGACGCTCGAGCCGCTCCAAGGTCAGAAAAAGGCCCGCCGATAGAGCGGCGGGCCATTTCCCTGCATCATTCTGAAACAGTCATTACGCGAATAGCAGGCGACCTACGCCTCGCGGAACACCACGGACGGCGACATGCGTGTTGCACGCCACGCCGGCAGAAGACACGCAAGCACCGCGGTGACGACGATCACCGCCGCGACGCCGGCATATGTAATCGGGTCCATCGGTGTGATGCCGTAGAGGAAACCGTGAATGCCGCGCGATACCAGGAGGGCGAGCACGACACCGGCCGCCATACCGAATCCCACCGGCGCCATTCCCTGTCGCACCACGAGCAGCATCACATCCTGCGCCTCACCGCCCAGCGCCATCCGCAAACCAATCTCGGCACGGCGCAACTGTGTGCCGTACGACATGACACCGTAAATACCGAGTGCCGCCAACACCAGCGTCAACGAGCCAAGCGTGCCGAGGAGAATGCCCGCCATGCGCGCCGGAAACAGTGCCGCGCGCAGATGATCGTCGGCCGTTCGTACCTGGTACACGGGAATGTTCGCATCGACGCGAGTCACCGCGCCACGAAGCAGTGCGAGCGCGCTCCGCGCATCGCCGCGCGTCGCGATCGCGACGGTCATCTCGCCGGCGTAGGAGCCGGCGTGCGGCAGATAGATGAACGGCTGCGGCGCTTCGGTCAGCGTGCGGTACTTGCCGTCGCGCGCCACGCCGACGATCTCGAGCCACCTGGTCTCGTCGCCGCGCACGGCGATACGATTTCCGATCGCGCCCTGTGGGAAGAATTTGCGCGCGAGCGTTTCGTTCACGATTACCTCGTTCGCGCCGCCGTCCGATGAGAAGTCCCGCCCGGCGCGCAGTGGAATCCCCATCGTCGCGAAGTAGTGCGTGCCGACGATGTTGCAATCCGCCGCGCCATGACGCACCATCGGAGCGCCACCCGCGGCCGCAAAGACGGTCGCCTGATTGCCGAAGTCGAGCGGGACGCGCTGCACGATCGACGCATCTCGCACGCCATCGTCTGAACGAAGCCGTGTCAGCAACTCGTCATACGCGCGACGTCCCGCGTCGGGAGTCGGGAAGCGGCGACTGACGTCGACGGTCGCCAACAGGACGCGCTCCGCGGCGAAGCCGGCGTCCATCCCGCGAGCGGCGCCGAGACTGCGCACGAACAACCCCGCGGTGACGAGCAACACCGTCGTGATGCCAACTTGTACGCCGACCAGGCGCCGGCGATTACGAATCTGTCCAATGGTGATTCCCGAGCCGGCGCCCGAGTCTTTGAGTCCGCTGACGAGATCGTAGCGCGTCGCGCTCAACGCGGGTCCGAGACTGAAGAGCAGCGCGGCGACGCCCGCGAACAGCGTGGCGGCGGGAATGATGCGCGCGTCGGGCGTCACGGGCACGAGCAGGCCCGACGGCGCCGACGGGAGGAGCGCGAGCAGTCCTACCGTCGCGGCGTTCGCCAGAAGGACGGCGGCGACTCCCGCGGCCATCGCGAGCACCAAGGCTTCGAAGACGAGCTGGCGGACGATGCGCGCCTGCGTTGCACCGAGCGCCGCGCGGACCGCAAGCTCGCGCCGGCGAGCCGACGCACGCGACAGCAGGAGATTCGCGAGGTTGGTGCACGCCAGAAGCAGCACGAGGCCCGTCACCACGAACATCAGCAGCGCGATCACCGTCAGTGGGACGCGCGCTCCCGGTGCGAGCACGCTCGCTTGCGCGACGCGAATGCGCCGCGGCAGCGCCGTGCGTCCCGGCCGCGGAGCGCTGGCGTCGAGTTGCTTGGCGATCAGATTGAGCTCGTGCTCGACTCGGCCCGCATCGTTCGATGTGGTGCGAGCCACGGCCTGCATTCCCGTCGCGAGGAAATCGTCGAGCCGTGGCGCCGCCGGTTCGAGCGTCGCTCTCGATCTGAGCGGCACGAAGATATCCGTCGAGAGCCCGAAGATCGGCTGGAACTTGGGCGACAGCACGCCGCCGATGCTCAACACGCGTCCGTTGACCGTGACCGAACTTCCGACCGCGCGATCGACCGTGCCGAACAGCTCGCGAGCCAAGCGCGTGCTGATCATCGTCTGTGTCAGCTCGCTGTTGCCGAGCACATCGCGGCCGGCGATCGGCGCCACGCCGAGCAGCGCGAAGTAATTGCTGTCGACGAAGGCGCCGGCGTGGAGTTGTGTCGCGGCGCCGCTTCCGACAGCGAAATTCGTGACGCTATATGCCGCGACCCCGCGCAGCGAGCGTGCCGTTCGGTACTGCGCGAGGTCGGGGTACGAGAGCGGCCGATAATCGCCGCCCGTCGTTTCATAGATCTCGATGACGGTCGCGGGATCGCGCACCGGCAACGTGCGCAACAACAGGCCGTTGGCCAGCGAGAACACCGTGAGATTGGCTCCGATTCCAATCGCCAGCGAGAAGATCGCCACGAGGCTGAATCCCGGCGACTTCATCATCAGACGGATCGCGAGGCGGAAATCGTCGTAGACGCTGCGCATCATGTTCTGCCGGCTCCGAGTTGGCGATGCCTTAGTTCCGCGGCGGTACAGCCGCGACCGGTACAGCCGACACACGCTTCGCCGCGGGCGCTTCGGCCGCCATCATCTTTTCGATCGTCTCGAGCGTTGGTGCGGCCCGGAGCATTTGGCCTTGCACGACGATCGTCGGTGTCCCACTCACACCGATGCGTTGACCCAATTGTACGTCGCGCTGCACGTCGGCGTCAAACGGGGCGCGCCCGACGCACGTCTCGAACGCGCGCAGGTCGGGAACGCCGGCCTCTTTCGCGAATTGTGCCCACGGCTTGATGCCGATGGAATCCTGTTGGGCGAACAGCTTGTCGTGGTAGGCCTCGAAGCGCAGTTGCTCGTTGGCGCAGGCCGCGGCGGTGGCCGCCTGACGGGCAAAGGGGTGGATGTTCGACAGCGGATAGTTGCGAAACACGATGGCCACGCGCGACGGATTCCGCTGGCGCAAGGTGCGCAGCGTGCTTTGGACGCTCGCGCAGAAGGGGCATTGAAAGTCGGAGAATTCAACGACGCGAATTGGCGCCGACGGCGAGCCGATGACGGTGCCGTGCGACGTGAGCTCGTCCCACTGGGCGGAGACGTCGAGCGGTGGAAGGGAGACCGGCGCCGCGGCGCGCACCGGCGGGAAGAATTCGCGGCGAACCATCATGCCGGTGACGGTCAGCGCGCAGGCGACGAGCACCGCGGTGAAGGCGGTGGACAGACGGTCGAAGTTCGATCGAGGCATAAGAGGCATCCACAGCGATGAGATGAAGGGAACGAGCTCGGGTGGTGTGCGTGGCGTGGCGTGGGCGGCGGCGTGAGCGGTGCGCCACGTTCGGCGCACCGCCCGTCAAGCATCAGCCGGCGATTACGTCGCCGAGCAGTTGAACCAGCCGGACGAGCACGAGTTGCCGCAGCAGACGGCGCTCGTGAAGATCGTGCTGCAACACGCCTGATGCGTTGGTGCAATCTCGTCGGCGAGCGCGGTCTGATACGCGCCGACCGAGATCACCATGGCGGCGAGCGTATTGATGAGGATCTGCTTCTTCATGGGTCAGCCTCACGAATGAAAGAGCCTTCGCTTCCGGCGCAGGGCCGGCGAACCGAAGGCGGGTGGATGGAGTGTTACTTCGATTGAGCGGAGCAGTTGAACCAACCCGACTCGCACGTGTCGCCGCAGCAGGTGGCGCTGGTGAACACCGTGTGGCAGCACGCGGGCGGGAGGATCTCCGACTGCGCCATGAGACGAGCGGCGCCGCCGCCGACCACGACCAGCGTGGCCACGGCGTTGATGATCATGCGCTTCATGGAATCACCGTGTGGTTGAAGTGAACGAGCCGATCACGTGGATGCGCTGCACTGGAACCACCCGGCGTCGCAGGTTGCCCCGCAACATTTCACGTTCGTGATCTTCGCGTAGCAGCACGCCTGCCATGCGGAGATCTCGGTCTGTGCCTTGAGCTCACTGGCGCCGCCGACGATGACGACGAGCGCGAGCCCGTTCAGGATGAAGCGTTTCAACGGACTACCTCCGAAAAAGGGAATGTCTACGTGCCGTGAATCGCCGATGAGCGCCCGTCACGCGCGGCCGCACCGCGACGCGGCGTTCAGCAGCCGGGACGCACCACGGTGCGCCGCCGTCCGAGCCCCCGGATCGACCGTGCGAGGGCCATACGAAACCTCGAAAACGCGTCATGAGAGTTCACTGATGCTCAGCGTCTCGTGATCGGAGGAGAACCTAAACAGACGTCGTGAGCGGTCCGTGTGCGGTCCGTGTGCGGTCCGTTGGCGCTCCGTGAGCGACGCGTGAGCGATGCGCGGGCGATGCGCGGGCGATGCGCGGACGATGCCCGGACGATGCAAAAACGGCCGCTCGTCGGAACGAGCGGCCGTTTCACAAGTTCAAGCAGAGAACACCGAGCTACGCGCGCTCAGCCCCCGAAGAAGCCTCCGCGACCGCCGCCCGCGCGACCCGGCCGCACCTGGCGGATCGCCTGGTTGTCCAGGAACAGCGCGATGTACGCCGGCAACTTCCGAATCTGCTCGGCGGTGAGGAGCTGCTTCGCCGCGGGACCGTAGATCGACATCTCATCCAACGACTTGTTCTGCGCCGCGCTCACGCGCGTGTAGGCTTCGTCGAGGTCGTACTTCTCGGGCAGGCCGGCGAGATACTTCGCGACGGGCGTCCAGATCGAGTCGATGACCTTGCCGTACGTCTTGTTCAGGATGGCGATGCTGTCGGCGACGTTGTCGCTCAACTGCAGCGAATCCTGCTGCCGCAGCATCTGCTCGAACGGATTCGGATAGCTGCGAATGTACTGCTGCTTGAGCTGCTGCTCGCTCGCCTTGTTGCCCTTGCCGCCGCGGCCGCCGCGCAGGCGCAGGAACAGATCCTGGCGTTCGCGTTCCGGTCCAACGTCGACGCGCACGTCGAGCGTGAGCTGCATCGGCGCGAGATTGAGCGCGCTCGCCTGACGGTTGGCGCCGAAGCGTGGATTGACGTCGTACTTGTAGCTGTTGGTCGCCGGATCGAAGCCGCGCACGAACAGCAGGTTCGGATCGGTGAACGACGGCGCGCCCCAGCCGTGCAGGTTGTTCGATCCGTGGATCAGCGCGTCCAGCCCGGTGAGCGGGTTGGCGATGCCGAGCGAGATCGTGGCGCGATCGGGAACGACCTTCATCGCCTGCGAGATCAACGACACGCGCAGGCTCAAGCTCGTCGACCACGGGCCCTCGCAGCTGTTCATGCCCGCGACGGAGTTGAGCTGCTTCTTGAGGCAGTCCCGAACCGACGACGGCGCGGTGTTGAGCAAATTCTGCATCGCGGAGGACAGCGTCGCATCGCTGGTCTTGCTCGGATCGTAGACGAACGCGCGGTCGTTGTTGTAGCCGTCGCCATTCACGTCGCCGGAGACCATCGGTGTGAACGGATTGCCCGACTGGACCCGGCCGAACGCCGTGAAGCTGACCGCCTGCTTGAGCGTGTAGCCCAGGGTGTAGGTGAACTGGTGGCGCCAGTCGCCGTTGGCGCGCGCCCACTGCGTGAGATAGGGATCGCTGGCCGTCGTGCCGCCGCCAAAGCCGCGCGTCTCGGCCGTCACCTTCTGCCAGATGTACGTCAGGTTCCACTGGAACGACGAGTTGAACGCGATGGGCGAGACACCGAACGACAACTGCGAGCTGTGCGACTTGAGGTCGGACAGGAAGTCGGTGACCTGCGCGTAACTCTGCGTGACGCGCGCGTCGCGCGACAGAATCGAGCCGGTGACCGGGATGATGCTGGTCGGATTCACGTAGACCGGCCGGTTTTCCGTCGGCAGCGTGAACCGCGCGACACGGTCGAAGTTCAGATCGATCTGACTTTGCTGATTCAAATTCAGTGAATACGTCGCGCCGCTCGAGAGTCGGAAGCGGTTGTTGAGCACCGGCGCGTTCCACTGGAGATTCGCGCGCCAGCTGCGCTGCGGGATGTAGTCCGGCGCGAACAAGGTGACGTTCGGCACCGTGCTCGAGAAGGCCGTCGTCCCGCCGGCGCACGTCGTGGGAATGGAGCCCGTGCTCTGCAGGTAATCGATCCAGTTCGGAACCGGCACCGCCGCGCCGACACAGCTCAATTGCTGCGCCGCGTTTGGCAGGCCGGTTTGATCGACCGCGCCGGCGATGAGCTGCGAGTTCGGAAGATTCTGGAACTCGCCGATTCCGCCGGAAACCTGACCGCGCGAACCGCGGAACGCGCCCTCGAACCCGCCGATCTGCGGATTGGTCCCGTACGTCCAGCTGAAGCCCAGGCGCGGACTCACGTACAGGCCGCGCGGAACCGCGTCGTTGCGCTTGCCGAAGACCGAATCGAGCTGTGCGTTGAACTGCGGATTGCCCTGGAAGTCCGAGCCGTCGAGGCGCACGCCGTACGTGATCTGCAGACGCGGCGTGCGGCGATACGCGTCGCCGAGCCACGCCGACGCACCGAGATCGTCACCCAGGCGGCGATTCACGAACAGACGGCGGCTGTAGCTCGCCGGAATGCCGTTCTGAAAATCAGACAGCGAATTGTAGACGAACGTGCCGAAGCGGTTCGTCGTGTTGTCCTGCGAGTAGCGATTGTAGCGGAAGTCCTGGCCGAACTTGAAGCGATGCTTATTGTCGAGGCTGATCCACGACAGCTCGTTCTGAAATTCGCCGCTCGTCGTCACCGAGTTGCGCGGCAGTCCGGTGTTGCCGCCGAACACCAGGCTCGACACGCCGGCGTTTCCGTCGGCGAACGTGGAGTTCACGCGGACGCTGGCGGAGGGCAACTCGACGTACGGATCGCCCTGAGACTTGGAGACCTGGAACGAGCCGCTCGTCTGATCGAGGAAGTTGTCGAAGAAGTACGCCGAGTGACGCGCCTGCAGCGTGCCGCCGTAGTTCTGCGTTTCGCCGCCGTGAATCGGCACCGCGGTCGTCTGGAGGCTCGTGGCGTCCTGACCGTTCCACCGGCCACTCAGCGTGACGTTGTAGTTGTGCCCACCACTCGGCGCAAAGTCGAACGACGAGAGGAACGAGCCGTTCTGCGTGAGGTGCTGGCTCGGAATCGCCGACGTGGACGTCGGGATGTTGAGACCACTGAGCATCGTGAGCAGGCGCGCCACGGAATCGGCCGACACGCCGACGCGCTCAAGCGCGAGCGGATCGGTGTTGAGCAAATCCTGAAGGTTGTTCGCGCGGCGTCCCACCTGCCACGAGAACGAGTAGAACGCCTTGTCGTAGGTGAACGGGCCCGCCGCGTTGCCGCTGAATTGCAAGTTCGTGAATTGCTGGCCGAGCTGGCGACCGATCGCGTCCGTGTACTGGAGACTCGGCGCGTCCACCGTTTGATGGATGGACCGCACCTTGTAGTTGGTGCCGCTGGTGGTGCGCAACGAGATCTGCGCGCCCGAGAAGCCGCCGCGCGAGGGGTCGAACGTGGAGGTCGTGACGCGCGTTTGTGTCGTGGCGTCTCGCGGCAGATCGCTCGAGCCGAAGTTCAGGCCGTTGAGCGTGATGTTGTTCTGATCGCCGCCGAGTCCGAGGACGGAGAATTGATTCGCGGCGCCGTCCGAGCCCGGGATGAGCGTGATGCCCGGCAGCGTCGCGGCCATCGCCGAGAGATCGCCGAGCACGTCGAGCGGCATGTTCGCCGTGTTGAGTGATTGCTCACGACTGCCGGCGTCGAGCGCGTTGCCGTTCTGATCGGGACGTTGGCGGCCGGCGTTGACCCGCACCGCCTCGAGCGTCACCGCGGTCTTCGACATCGATGCGTCGGCGACGAGAATGTCTTCGTCGATCTCGCGCTTCACCTCGAACCGCGTGGGCTGAAAGCCGATGCCGGTGTAGGCCATCATGTAATCGCCGCCGCCGCCGCTGAAGATGATGGAGAAGCGGCCATCCTTGTTCGTCTTTACCGTGCGCGACGTCTGACTGACGAGCGACGTCGCGGTGACGGTGACGTTTTCGACAGGCTTCTTGTCTGGGCCGACGACGCGGCCGCGAATGATGTCGGCATCCTGCGCGAACAATGAAGCGCGCGGGGCGACGAGTGCGATCGCCGCGATCGCGAGGGCGTATAGGAAACGACGGGGAGACACGATCAACCCGGGTTCGGAGGGTACGTAGTTGGGTGGTTGGACACCCTATCTACGCGCGCCGTGGCCGCGGGGTTGGGCTGGATACTATGGGAGCCCGGTAGAGGAATCTTTGTGCAGGCTCCCGAGCGAACCCGTGCCTACACTTTCTGCTTCTTCGCCTTGAACGCCGCGATGAACGCTTGTGCATCGGATTCGCTGAACACGGCATCCGAGTCCGAGTCGTGCTTGTCGCGCTCGAACAGATGCATCGGCTTGCCGTTGTTGTCGTAGAAGCGCAGCATGCCGTCCTCGTAGCGCACGTCGGAGATCTGGGAGACGGGGAACTCCATGTCGTGATCGAGGGCGGTCGCCACCGTGCCCTTCACGAATTTCTCGATGCCCGCGCCGAAGCCGTTGCCCTTCACGGCGGACGTGTCGGTTTCGCGCTTGATCTTGTCGCGCACGCGCTGGCCGAAGCCCGCGACGACGGAATCGCCGATCAATGCGATCTCGACCGAGCTGTCCTTGCTCGGCACGCGAATGTCGCCCGGGCCGAGCACGCGCGACGTATCGCGCGCGACGAACTTGACGCCCTTGACGTCGGAGCCGGCAGAAACGACGCGAACGTCGCCCTTGCAGGCGGTGGCGGCGGCGGCAAACAGGACCATGCCGATGAGCGATCGATGACGAGCGATGACAGGCGACACGAATGACTCCTCTCTCTGGCGGACCCGGCGTTCCTTGGAGGACATAACGTGCAGCGGGTGCGGCCAGGTTTCAATCGGCCCGGCGGACGGAGGCGCGCCGCCATATTGACATCTAGGTGTACTAGAGTACATAGTACACCATGCTGCCGTTCCCGATCACCCTCGAGCCTGGTGATTCGCCGTACCGCCAAATCGTCTACGCCGCGACCAGAGCCATGGTCTCGGGCGAGCTCGAGGCCGGCGCGCGATTCCCGTCGGTTCGCGAGCTGAGCCAGGCGCTCAAGATCAATCCGAACACCGCGCAGAAAGCGATCGCCGAGCTGATTCGCGATGGCCTGCTCGAGGTGCGGCCGGGCATCGGAACGGTGGTCGCGGCGCGGCGGAAGTCGTCGGCGGCCGAGCGGCGCGCGTTGCTCTCGCGCGAAGTCGAGCAGCTCATCGTCGAAGCGAAGCGTCTCGGGCTCGAGGAGTCCGACGTCGTGCACGCGGTGTCGCTTCGCTGGACGGAACTCTTCGGTGACAAAGGCAGGAGGCCCTGATGTGCGCATCGGTGTCCGCACGAACGTCCGCGGTCGAGGCAAGTCGCGTCACCTATCGCTACGGCCAGATCGAGGCGCTCAGCGATCTCGATCTCTCCATTCCGCAAGGCGCGCTCTACGCGCTGCTCGGCGCCAACGGATCGGGAAAGACGACACTTCTACAAATACTCATGGGCGTGCGTCGCGCCATGCGTGGGAGCGTGTCGCTGTTCGGCGTCGACAGTCGCGCGCTGGGATTGCGGGAACGCGCGACGATATCGTACATCGCCGAAGGGCAGCCGCTGCCGGAATGGATGACGCTCGCGCAACTCGAGGCGTACGTCGCGCCGCTGTACGCCACGTGGGATACGGCGCTCGCCGCCGAGCTGCGCGAGCGATTCGGCCTGGACGCCACGCGAAAGATCGGCGCGCTGTCGCGCGGGCAGCAGATGCAAGCCGCATTGCTCTGCGCACTGGCGCCGCGTCCGCGGCTGCTGGTGATGGACGAGCCGTTCACGGGCATGGACGCCGTGGTGAAGGATGATCTCGTGCACGGTCTCCTCGAATCGTCCGGCCGCGGCGACTGGACGGTGCTGGTATGCTCGCACGACATCGGCGAGTTGGAGCTGCTTGCCGACTGGGTGGGTGTGCTCGACGCGGGGCGCATGTTGTTGTCGGAGCCGATGGACGTGTTGCAATCGCGATTCAAGCGCATCGAAGCGGCGATCGGCGGCGATGCGAGTGTCGAGACGGTGATCGCACGGCAGACGGCGGAGTGGATGGCGGTCGAGCGCGCGGGCCGGCGGATGACGTTTCTCGTGAGCGACGCCGATGCGGACGTCGAGCAACGCGTGGCGCGCGAGCTGCCGCCGGGTTCGCAGGTGGCGGTACGCGACGCATCGCTGCGCGAAATCTTCGTCGCGCTGGCGCGGAGCGCGCGGCGCACGCGCGCGACGCGCGTCGATTCGGCACGTACACAGGAGGTCGCGTGAGTTGGATCAGACAAGCGGCGCACGTGTTCCGCAAAGACGTTCGCCAGTGGCCATGGCAGGTGTTCGTGTACTTCGTCGTGGTGAGCGTGACGGTTCTTCGCGCCGAAGATCGGTTCGGCCTGGCGGGAATCGCGAGCGGGGTCATGATGATGGTCACGACGCTGTTTGGTATGGTGTTCGTGACCATGGTCGTGCAGTCCGACTCGCCGACACGGCCCAATGCATTCTGGGGCACGCGACCCTTTCATTCATCGGCGCTGCTTGCCGCGAAGCTTGGCTTCGCGGTCGTCATCGTGATCGGGATGGCGGCGGCGGGACAGGTCATCGCGCTGACTGGGTGGAACGTGCCGGCGACGACGGTCGTGCGAGTCACACTCGGCGGCGCGTTCGCGTATTTGATGTGGCTCTTCGCGGCCATGACGATCGCGGCGCTCACGCGCGATCTGCGGAGCGCCATCGTGGCATTCCTGTGCATGCTCGTCGGCGTCAGCGTCGTGATGGGCATCGCGTCGAACCCGATCGTAACCGGCGCGAGCGCGCGGATGGTCCACGGCTGGGGGAGCGCAATTGCGAGAGTACTTGGCGTTGCCGTGCCCGTCGCGCTGCTCGCGTTTCTCTATCGACGCCGCGACGTCCGCTATCGTGCATGGGTCGCCGCGGCGGTGGTGTTTGTCCTGTTCTTCATCGCCGCGTTCGACACGGTGCCGAGCGAGGCGGATGCGCGCCCCACCGGTCCGGCAGTTCGTCTTCGTGCGACGCTGAGCACCAGCCCAGTGTTGCGCGAGGTGCACGTCCGCCTGTCGGCGATCGACGCGCCGGCGAATCAACGGCTGTCGTTCTTCGTCGACTCCAGCGTTGTCCATCTGAGTAATGGAACGTCGTTGCACGCGGCGGGCGGTCAGCGCCCGCCGGTGACGGTGCACCCGGCGATGCTTCCAACTCCGGGCGCCATTCGATGGTTGGGGGATTCACGCAACGGCCAGTACGTCACCGAAGCCGTGCTGCCATTGACGCCGCAACAAAGCCACGTGGCGGCTATCGGCGTTGTTTCCGCCGATGTTTGGGGAAAGCTGTATGTCGCGGTGCCGGGCGAGCTCGCGGACTTGCCGCTCGCGGCGGGTGCGTCGGTGGCGCGCGACGGAACGCGCATTCGCATCGCACAGGTCGACGTCGAACCCGACGCGGCATCCGCGGACATCGTGACGTCGTACCTCGCGGACGCCGCGACCGGATTGGCGGAGGGTCCTCTGACTTACACCATGGTCAGCCCGCGATTCGGCGAAGGCACACTTACGGAGCAACGCAACTCGTCGGGAGGCTCGGGTTCGATGGTATTGCCGGCGTCCGTCGCACGTTCGGATTCCACGCGCTTCGAGGCCGTGACGCCTCGCGAAGACCGCGGGATCACGATGGCGCCGGGTTGGTTCACCGGCGCCAGGCTCGTCGTGTTCCAGTGGAAATCACTCGGCCACTATTCCACGCGCGTGTCGACGACGCCCTGATCGCCGAGCATTACTTCTGGCTCGCGACCTCGACTTGCTTCAGCTCGAGATACAGCGTTCCCACCGGCAGCTTCGACTTGAGTCGCAGCAGGGTGTGGCTGCTGTCGTCCGAGAACCAGACTTCTGCGTTGCCGTTCTCGGAGAAGAGGCCTTTCGACTTGATGAGCGGCTTCACGACGATCGCGTCGAACTCGCCGGCGGGCACCTTGATGTGCTCGCGGCGATCGACCTTGATGATCACCGGATTCTTCGCCGGCTGATAATAGCGATCGAATGAGTACGTCTTGCCGACTTCGAGCGGCACCGAGCGCATGAAGTAGATGAAGGACCCTTCGTCGAGCGGCTGGGAGACGCTTGGATTTTCCTCGCCGTTGCGGACGTAGACTTTCCGGTCGGGATAGAAGTCGTAGACCTTGTCGTTGTGGTACGAGGTCTCGTCGATGTGCTGGACGTGATGCAACGACACGAGGCTGGTGGTGTCGAACCAGCTTTCATAATGATCGTTCACGTGAAAGAACAACACGCGTCCTCTCACGTCGAAGATCGTATGGTAGGTCGGGCGGCCGCGGATGGTCGAAATGTCTTCCACGCTCATGCTCGCCTCGCCGGCGCTCATGAAGTTGACCTTCGCGGCGTAGTCCAGCTTCTCGCCGACCTTAAACGGGACGTGAAAGGCGGTCGGCTCTTCGGCCGGCTGCCGAGCGGAACTGACACGAACGACGCCGGCGCCGCCAGTCAGGCTGGCGGCGGCCGCAAGTAGAAGTACGGTGCGCATGGTACGTCCCGTACACTCATATCCCGTGCCGGATTCATTCTAGCGGACGCGGCCATGGGATGAGCCGGTGCCAGAGCCCCCGTCCGTCGCGGCCGTGCTCCATCGCGAAGCGGGTCGCCGACGCCGTCTACTTTAGATTTTTCTAACGACGTCCCTGGGCGCCACCGACAGGAAATCCTCGCCGGGATTGATGAAGCGATCCTTCTCGGCGCCGTACTGCCGCTCGTACAGCTGGCGATAACGTCCGCCGAGGGCGAGCAGCTCGCGATGCGTTCCGCGCTCGACGATTTGCCCGTCCTCGAGCACGAGGATCTGATCGGCGCTCTCGATGGTGGAGAGCCGATGCGCGATGACGAAGGTCGTCCGGCCGCGCCGGAGCGATCGGAGGCCGTCGCGGATCATCGCTTCGCTTTCGCTGTCGAGGCTCGACGTGGCCTCGTCGAGAATGAGAATGCGTGGATCGGCCAGCACGGCGCGCGCGATCGCGACGCGCTGGCGCTGGCCGCCGGACAGCTTCACGCCGCGTTCGCCGACGATCGTGTCGTAGCCCTGCTCGAAGCGCGACACGAACTCGTCGCAGTGCGCGATGTGCGCCGCGGTGCGAATCTCTTCGTCGGTCGCGCCCGGCTTGCTGAAGGCGATGTTCTCGCGGACGGTGCCGTCGAAGAGGAAATTGTCCTGCATCACGACGCCAACCTGCGAGCGGTAATCGCGCAGCCGCAGGTTGGCGATGTCGTGTCCGTCCACGAGCACGCGGCCGCTGTGCGGGTGGTTGAATGCCATCACGAGGCCGATCAGCGTGCTCTTGCCGGAT
Source organism: Gemmatimonadaceae bacterium (assembly GCA_035606695.1). NCBI lineage: Bacteria > Pseudomonadati > Gemmatimonadota > Gemmatimonadia > Gemmatimonadales > Gemmatimonadaceae > Gemmatimonadaceae bacterium. Next base: position 32,254 of record DATNEW010000016.1, on the reverse strand, counting down.
CCGCTCGAGCCGACGAGCGCGGTCGTCGAACCCGCGGGCGCCGCGAACGAGACGTGCTTGAGCACCGGCGTGTTCGCGACGTACTCGAAGCTCACGTCGTGGAATTCGACGGTGCCTTCGACGTCGGCGATCGATTCCTTCGACGCGTCGGATTGATCCTCGGTCGCCATGTTGCGGATCTCGGCGATGCGGTCGAGTCCCGCGAACGCTTCACTGACCTGCGTGCTGATCGACGAAATCTGAATGAGCGGCGCGGCGAGGAGGCCCATGAAAAAGACGTACATGAACATGTCGCCCAGCGTCATCGAGCCGTTCAGCACCGAGTGGCCGCCGATGACGATGAGCAGCACGCCGACGATCCCGATCACCAGCGCCGCGCCCGCACCGACGGCGGACGTGCCGGTGATGGTCTTGGCGACGTTGCGAAACAGCTTGTGCGCGCCGCGCGCGAAGACGAGCCGCTCGCGCGCTTCGGCGGTGTAGACCTTGACCAGGCGAATTCCGCCGACCGTCTCGGTCAGACGCCCGGTGACTTCGGCGGTGATCGCGCCGCGGTCGCGGAAGAGTGGGCGTAGACGCTTGAACGCGGTCGTCATCGCGTAGCCGAAGGCGGCCAGTGCGACGACGGTGGCTCCGGTCAGCTTCCAGTTCACATAGAACAGAATGCCGACCGCCATGAGCGCGGTGAGGATGCTGCCAAGGAGTTGAATGAGGCCGGTGCCGACGAGGTTGCGCACGCCTTCGGCATCATTCATGATGCGCGAGATGACGACGCCGGTCTTCGTCGAATCGAAGTACGAGACGGGCAGGCGAAGGACGTGAGCCTGAACGCGTTTGCGCATCTCGGTGATGGCGCGCTGTGCCGCGATGCTCACGACCTGCGACAGCGAGAACGAGGTGGCGGCCTGCACGATCGTCGCAATGGCGGCGATGCCGGCGAGCGGCATGAGCATCTTCGCGTCGTGCTTCGTGATGACGTCATCGATCAGGTACTTGGACGTCCACGGGAGCACGAGCCCGGAGAGGCGATTGACGATCATCAGCGCGAGACCGATGCTGAGCGAGCGGCGATGGTCTCGAACCAGCTCGCGAGCCTCGGCCCAAGCGCGGGATTTGTCGTACTTGGCCATAGAGGCAATCTAGCGGGCGGAGAGGGGCGCCGCCTGGGCATGCTCGAGTCGCCGAGGACAAGAACAATACCACGACAAGGTCGGACAAGATCTGACTAAATCGGGACGGCTCTCCAGTGTACGGGTGAGAGAGATCTGCGCGCCGATCAACAGATCTGGTCAGATTTTGTCTGATCTGGTCGCATTGAGGCGGTTGTGTTCCGCGCTATCGCCGGCGTAGAATGGCGCGATGAAAATTTGTTCGCTTCTCGTTAGCCTTCTCTTATTCGGCGCGACACCGGGAGAAGCACAAGCGCCTCCCGCCATCCAGCGCGAGTTTCGCGCGATCTGGGTCGCCACAGTCGCCAACATCGACTGGCCGTCCAAACCGGGACTCTCTACCTGGGATCAGCAGCGCGAGCTGCTCGCGATACTCGATCGCGCGGCATCACTCCATCTCAACGCCGTGATACTTCAGGTTCGTCCGGGTGCTGATGCGTTCTACGCATCGCCGTACGAACCGTGGTCGCAGTTTCTCACCGGGCGGCAGGGCCGCGCGCCGGAGCCGCCGTGGGATCCACTCGCGTTCGCGGTCGAGCAGGCGCACAAGCGCGGGCTCGAGCTGCACGCGTGGTTCAATCCGTATCGCGCCGCGTACACGCGAGACACCGCGTTCGCGGCGTCGCACATCACGCAGAAGGATCCCGCGGCGATCTGGCGCTACGATCGATTTTTGTGGATGGATCCGGGCGACGCCGACGTCCGACGCCGTTCGGTGCGGGCCATCGTGGACGTCGCCAAGCGATACGACGTCGACGGCATCCACATCGACGACTACTTCTATCCGTATCCGGTAAACGACGCGTCGGGGAAGCAGATCGATTTTCCGGATTCGCTCACATACGCGCGATACGTCAAGTCGGGTGGCACGCTCGCCAAGGACGCCTGGCGGCGTGACAACGTGAACAAGCTCGTCGAAGCGCTCTACAAAGGAGTGCATGCGGCGAAGCCATGGGTGAAGGTCGGCATCAGCCCGTTCGGCATTTGGAGACCGGGCAATCCGGAACAGATCAAGGGCTTCGACGCATACGCCGAGATTTACGCCGATTCCAAGTTGTGGCTTCAGAAAGGGTGGGCCGACTATTTCGCGCCGCAGCTCTACTGGCCGATTGCCCCACCGCAGCAGAGTTTTCCCGTGCTGCTCGACTGGTGGCGATCGGTGAACGTCAAAGGCCGCCATATCTGGCCGGGGCTCGCGACGTATCGCATCGCCGAGAATAGCGCGCGCCGGATTCCGGCGCAGGAGATTCTCAACGAGATCGACACCATGCGCGTGCGCGCGACGGACATTGGACACATCCACTTCAACACGACGGTCTTGATGAAGGATGCGGACAGCGTCGACGAACAGTTGATGACCCGATACGCACAACCCGCGTTGATTCCGGCATCGCCGTGGCTCGGCGCGAAACCGCCGGCGCGTCCGCGTGCGGCGTTGGCGCTCGACGCGGAGACGAAGGAGCCCATCGTGAAACTCGTACCGGCCGCGAAAAGTTTGGTGTGGCTCTGGACGGTGCGCTCGCGCGCCAACGGCGTGTGGACGAGCGAGGTGTTGCCGGGCTGGCTGCGGTCGCATCGATTGCCGTTCGCGGCGGACTCGGTGGTCGTGACGGCGGTGAGCCGAACCGGTGTCGAGAGCGCGGTGGTGACTGCGCGATGAACGCTCCACACACACCGCGGGCGAATCGCCGCTTGCTGCTGGCGTTACGGCGGCTGTCCATCGAAGTATTCGTGGGATTCATCGGCGTGTATGCCGCGTTCGCGCTCGCGGCGTATAAGGACCGACGCGACCTCACCGATCGTCGTCACCAGCTCAAGCGGGCGTTGATCGCCGAGATCACGCCGTTGTTGGAGAATGATGAGAGGAACCTGACGAACGGCGGCTACAAACACATCGCCGTTACCGTCGATTCCGCGATCAAAGCCGGCAAGAAGGTCATCCCGCCGCCACTCACCGAACCGGTCGGGCTCAACATGGACCTGTGGGAGGCGGCGAAGCAATCGGGTGGGCTCACCGTGATGGACGTACCGACCTTCGTGAAGGTATCACAGTTCTATAACAACTGGTCGACGCAGATGGTGTATTACTCCCAGCTGCGCGACGTGTCGATCAACATCATTCTCCCCAATGCCGATCGCGGACCGTCGGCGTTCTACGACGCGCGCACGGGCGCGCTCCGGCGAGACGTCTCGTTCATCTATTTTCCGAACCTGCTTTCGCTGGACCGCCTGGCGAACGAGGGCGTAAAACTCGGCAAAGACGTCATCGCTCAACTCGCCAAGGACACGATTTAGTCGAGTCCAGAGCCGCGTGGGAGAACGGCGATTGCGTTAGAAGATCCGTATGATCCGTCGCGCAGCCACGGTGGGAACGAGCAGGACCATACGAATCTTCGTTTCAGCCGCCTTCGCGTTTGCGGCGGCCTGCGGAGCAAGCACAACGGAGCCGGCTCGCGATACGACGAAGTCGACCGTCGCCGACGTCGCCGCCAAAGTCGCGCAGGCGGCCGCGGCCGTGACCGGCCAGGATGCTCCGATCGCGAATAATTACGAGAAGGGGCACTACGTGGGCTTCGACACGCACACGTATCCCGGCACCGCCACGATGAAGACGTGGAAGAACACGCCGGGCTCGCCGTACTCATGGGTCGGCTACTATCTGCCCTCGCCGTGTCATGACGACAAATCGTGGACGGGCAAACGCGACACGCTCGTCGCGATGGGCTGGGGGATGGCCGTCGTCTACGTCGGCGAGCAAACGTGGGGCAAGACGCCGCGCCCGCTGACGGCCGCGCAGGCCGATGCGCAGCGGAAGAAGAGCGACTGCTCGACGGATCTCGTGAGCGCCGCCGAGGGAACGTTGAACGCGGATGACGCGACCGCGAAGACGAAGGCCGAGGGATTTCCGCCGGGCGCCGTCGTGTTTCTCGACTTGGAGCGGATGGAGACGATTCCCGACGCGATGCGCGCGTACTATCGCGCATGGACGGCGCGCATGCTCGCGAACGGCGTGTATGTGCCGGGCTTCTACGCGCACGAGCACAACGCGCAGTCGATTTACGACGACGTCATGCAGGACTTCAAGGCGGCGGGCCGCACCGACGAGCCGCGCTTCTGGATCGCGGGCGGCAAGGGCTTCGATACGGGCCGCGCACCGCAGGACGTGGGCTACGCGTTCGCCGGCATGTGGCAGGGCGTGATCGACGTGGCGCGCAGCGTCGCGAACATCAAGCTGCCGGTCGACGTGAACGTCGGCGCCTGGGCATCGCCATCGGAGTCGGGCACGGCGACGCAGTAATCTCGCGGAACGGCAACGGCAGGGCGGCGGCACCGCAGCGGCACCGCGGCGGCACCGCAGCGGCACCGCAGCGGCAGGCTGCCGCGCGCGCCGATCCGTGGTACATTCGCAGCCCGACACGGAATCTTCGAGGCTCGTTTTCATGAAAAAACTGATCATCTCGGCGCTGCTGCTCGGTGTGGCGGCGGCGCCGATGCTGGCGCAGGACACGGCCAATGGGCGCGGACGCGGCGCGGCGGCGGGGCGACGCGGCGGTGGTGGCCGCCCATGGATGGGACCGATGGACTCGACGCGCGCGCGCGAGCTGTACGTCAGCCGCGATCCGGGTGATTTGCGCGGCTGTTCGCCACAGCAGTGCGAACGCGACATCGAGCGCAAACGTGTCAACGACAGTATCTACACCGCGCACGCGCCGGGCAATTACGAGTTTCAGAAAATCAAATACAAGAGCCGGCCGGACGGGCTCGAGATCCCGGCGTATCTGTACTCGCCGATCAACAAGGGGTCGGCGAAGCATCCCGTGCTCGTCTGGGTGCATCAGGGGCTGCACGCCGATTGGGATCTCGACGTCTTTCCGTGGGTGATCGAAGCGGTGAAGCAGGGGTACGTCGTGCTGGCTCCGGACTATCGCGGCAGCACGGGCTATGGCGACGAGTGGATGCGGAAGATCGATTACGGCGGCAAGGAGGTGGACGACGTCCTCTCGTCGGTCGACTACCTCGCGACGCTGCCGTACGTGGACATGAAGCGGCTGGGCATCATCGGGTTCAGCCACGGCGGGTTCATCACGGCGCACATCCTCTTTCGCGCCGACAATCCGTTCAAGGCCGGCGCGGCGATGGTGCCTGTGACGAATCTGATATTCAGACTCTCTGATCACGGCCCGGGTTATGCCCGCGACTATGCGGCCGAGGAAGGCATTCACGGCATGCCCTGGGAGTCGGGCTGCGGCGAGCAGCACGACCGCAGCTGCATCGACGTGTACATGGAGCGGTCGCCCGTCTTTCACGTCGAGAATCTCAAGGTGCCGATCCTCGTGCACGTGGCGACCAACGACTGCGACGTGTTCTTCCGCGAAAACCAGCAGATGGTGTACACGCTCCGCGCGCTCAAGCCGGAGCTGGCGGAGACGAAGATCTACGTGAATCCGCCGCCCGGGCGCTCAGGCTGCGGCCACACGTTCAGCCGCCGCGTGAATCCCGAGACGCTTGCGCGTGACGACTCGCCCGAACAGATCGATTCGTGGAATCGGGTGTGGGGGTTTTTTAGGAGAAATTTGAAATAGGGCGTATGGGCGTATGGGCGTATGGGCGTATGGGCGGAACGGCAAACGGCGACAAAAACGTCGCATCGGCGTTAGCCGTTCACGCCCAGCGCCCAGCGCCCAGCGCCCAGCGCCCAGCGCCTAGGTCAAGTCGAGCTGCCGCTGCAGCGAATCCGGATCGATGTCCGGGGATTCATTCGCCGAGAACGCGTAGGCGCGCACGTCGAACTTGCGCGCGAGCGCGATGAACAGGCGATACGGAAGTTTGGATGATGCCGAAGGCATCCTGCGCTCGCTACCGTCCGGCGATGCGCTGTCGTAGACTCGCCACAGCTCGCCGTAGCGGCTGACGAGAAACACCGACGTGAACTGCTGGATGACGCGTGGCTCAGCGCCATCCGCGGGGAGGACCGCCAAAGCGGCGGCCACACTGCTCGGTGGAACCATGGGGTTGTTGACTCCGCGGGGGACCCGTCGTCGGATCCGTGACCGGAACTGCGGGGAACCTACGTGGGCCGAATATGAAGCGGTCGGAGCAATTCCACAACAGTGAAGTGGACAAAATGTCAGATCTTGTCTATCCGACCTCCGGCACCCACCGGCCCACCAGCTAACGCACGCGGTCCCCGCCGATCGACCCACGACGGTCGTCGACCACGAAATGCGACCGCGCCGGCATCGCGACCGCCGGCAACGTCCCGGCATTCATCGTCGCGCTGTCCGGAATCAGCCCCTCGCGATTCAACAGGAACGCCACCACCGCGTACGTCTGATCCGCGCTCAGCGATCCGGGCGCCGTGAGCGGCATCGCGCGGCGGATATAGCCGTACAAGGTCGTCGCGTACGGCCAGTAGTTGCCGATCGTGCGCGGGATCTTGTAATCGCTCGCGAAGTTGAACGTACCCTTGGGCCCGCCGACCAACTGCGGGTACGCCGCGCCCTTGCCCTCGCCGTTCGCGCCGTGACACGACGCGCAGTTGGCCGCGAACACACCCGCGCCCTGCGCCGCCGTTCCGCTCCCGGCCGGCAACCCGTCGCCGTTCGGCGACACGTCGATGTTCTCCGCCGCGATCGTTTCGGCGGACGGCGTGTGGCCGAGCGAGAAGTGGCGCGGATCCTTGTCGCCCAGGTAGTCGTCGCGCGTGTCGAACTTGCAGGCCGTCGCGCTCAGGGGGGCCAGCGCGAGCAGCAGCAGAAGAATGCGTCTCACGTGTTCGCCTCGAAGGTCACGGTGCCGTCGGACGCCACGCGCCAGGCACGGATGGGATTGAAGTGGTAGTCGGTGCCCGGTCCGCGCACCTTCACGAGCTGCGACATCGTCGGCTGCACATAGCCCTGATCGTCCACCGCCCGGCTCATGAGTAAAGTCTCATGACCGTCCCACTGCCACATGTACTCGAAGCGCACCGCCGACTTGTTCGTGAGCGGCGTGAGCAGCTCGGCGTTGCTCCACGTCCTTCCGCCGTCGGTGCTCACGTCGACGTGCGCGATCTTTCCCCGACCCGTCCAGGCGAGACCGGAAATGCGCCACCATCCCGGGCCCGTCAGCTTTTCAGGATAGGCGGGCGATGTGATGATCGACTTCGCGTCCATCTCGAAGCTGAACTGGCGCACCTTGTCGCCCGGCAGCGGATCGGTGTACTTCGACGTCTCCCAGCGCGTCATGAACGGCTCGGTGCCGAGCTTGATGCGACGCAGCCATTTCACGTTGGTGTTGCCTTCGTAGCCCGGCAGCAGCAGGCGAATGGGGAAGCCCTGCTCGGGTCGCAGCGGCTCGCCGTTCTGTGCCCAGGCGATCATCGCGTCGTCGCGACCCTTGCTCACCGGAATGCTCCGGGCGAGGAGGGACGCATCGCCGCCCTCGGCGAGGAACCACTTGGCTTCACGCTTGATGCCGACCTCGCGAAACAACGTCGCGACCGGAACGCCGGTCCATTCGCTGTTGCTGAACATGCCGTCGACTTGCTGCGGCGTCATGTTGGGCTTGGGGCTGCGGTACGCGGCGCGCCCATTGCCCGAGCACTCGACGAAGTGCACGCGGGTGACGGATGGAAAGCGCTTGAGATCCGCCATGGTCAGCTCGAGCGGACGATCGACCAGTCCGTGAATGAGCAGCGTGTGCTTCGCCGGGTCGATCGTGGGAATGCCGGCGTGAATGCGCGCGAAGTGCAGATCGGACGGCGTGATCGTGCCGGCGAGATCCTGCAATGGCGTGAGCGTGGTGCCCGTGATCTCGCCGACCGGTGCGCGCTGCGGCTGCACGAATGGCGAGCGCTCGCCGACGGCAGTGGTCGGAGTCCCGGGTGCCTTGGTCGGGTCGGGCGGCGACTGGGTCGGCCCCGCCGGCTGCTGCGCAATGTGAGCCGCTTGTTGCTGGGCATCGAGCGGCAGGTTGGTCAGCAGCACGCCACCGGCCGCTGTTGCCGCGCCGGCCAACAGCGCGCGGCGACTGATTGATGGATCGCTCATGAGTATTCCTTAATTACCTGCGAAGTACCGACGCCGGCGCGGCGACGATCGCCGCCGACGGGTTCGTGGTGCGCGGAATCAACTTCGGTGGATGGAACGCCTTGTGGCCCTTCGTGCCGTACGGGACATCCGCGGGTGCGCCGCCCTGCGGCCAATCCGTTTCCTTGCCGGGTGAGTCGGGCCGCGGCAGCGACGTGATGTACGCCGCCACGTCGTACGCCTGCGCGTCGGTGAGCGTGCCGGGCCGATCCCACGGCATGTTGTGGCGAATGAACGACGCGGCGCGCTCGACGCGCGCCATCGACGCGCCGATGCTGAACGACCGCGGACCCCACAGCGCGGGTATCGGTCCCATGCCGCCGCCGTTGTTGCCGTGACATCGCGCGCAGTTGTCCACGAACACCGTGCGGCCGCGCGCCGAGTCGCCCGTCATCGGCGGCATCTTCGCCATGCCTTCATCCTTCACGTGCTCGCCGTTCGGCACGCCGCGCGAGATGTACGCCAGATAGGCGACGATGTCCTGCATCTCGCGGCTGTCGGCGGGCAGCTTGGAGCCGGCGAGGCTCCGCGTGAAGCAATAGTTGATACGGTCCTCGATCGGCACGACGGCATTGCTGCGATCCATGTACTTCGGAAAGCGCGCGAACACGCCGACGAGCGGCGCGGCGTTGCCGCGCCGTCCTTCGTCGAGATGACAGCTCGTGCAATTGAGATTGCTGTTCGTGTACGCGGGCAGGCTGTCGTGCACGTGCGTGATGATCGACAACCCACGAAACACCGACACCTCGAATGGATCGTCCGGCGTACTGTCGACGACCGGCGGACGCCACGTTTCCGGATTCCATCCGCGCGCGCGCGAGCCGGTCGCGCCCGTGACCACGTTCGCCGAGTCGGCGCCTTTGGAAGAATCCTGCAATGTGCAGGATGCGGCGACCGCGATGATGCCGCCGATCGCGAGGGTGACGCTGCGACGTCCGACAGGCTTACGCAACCTGACGGACCGCCTTCGAAACGGCATCGACGAGCTGATCGATCTGTTGCTTCTCGATGATCAGCGGCGGCGACAGCGCGAGTGTGTCGGCCGTCGACCGAATCATGACGCCCGACTCGAAGCATTTGAGGAACGATTCGAATCCGCGCGCGCCGGCGGCATTGGGCCGCGCCTCGAGCTCGATGCCCGCGACGAGGCCGATGTTCCGAATGTCGATGACGTGCGGCGCGCCGCGGAGCGAATGGACGGCATCCGCCCAGTACGACTCGAGCGACGCGGCGCGTTCGAACAATCCTTCGCTGCGATACACCTCGAGCGTCGCGAGCCCAGCGGCCGCGGCAAGCGGATGGCCGGAATACGTGTATCCATGAAAGAGCTCGATGCCCGCGTTCGTGCCGTTCACGACGGCGTCGTAAATCTGATTGCGTACCGCGACCGCACCCATCGGCACGGTGGCGTTCGTGACACCCTTCGCGACGGTCAGCATATCGGGCACGACGTTGAAGCGCGTCGCCGCGAACGGCGCCGCCAATCGGCCGAAGCCCGTGATCACTTCGTCGAAGATCAGCAGGATGCCGTGGGCGTCGCAGATCTCGCGCAGCCGCTCGAGATATCCCTTCGGCGGAACGAGCACGCCGGTCGATCCGGCCATCGGCTCGACGATCACCGCGGCGATCGTCTCCGCACCATGCTTCGCCACCATGTCCTCGAGCGCATTCGCCAATTCGGCGCCGTGCGCCGGTTGTCCCTTGCTGAAGGCGTTGCGCGCCGCGTCGTGCGTGTGTGGTAGATGATCTATCCCCGGCAGCAGTTGGGCCGCGAACTGCTTGCGATTCGCTTCGATGCCTCCGACAGCGATGCCGCCGAAGCCGACGCCGTGGTAGCCGCGCGCGCGGCCGATGAATCGCGTGCGCTGCAACTGTCCCTTCGCCTGCCAGTAGGCGAGCGCGATCTTGAGCGCGCTGTCCACCGCTTCCGATCCGGAGTTGCCGAAGAACACGCGATCGAGGTCGCCAGGCATGATGGCCGCCAGTTTGCGCGCGAGCTCGAACGCGAGAGGATGTCCCATCTGAAACGGCGGCGCGTAGTCCATGATGCCCGCCTGCTCGCGAATGGCGGCGGTGATCGGCTCGCGGCAATGGCCGGCATTCACGCACCACAAACCAGCCGTCCCGTCCAGAATCTGGCGGCCGTCGGCGTCGGTGTAGTACATGCCCTTCGCCGAGACGAGCATGCGCGGCGCTTTCTTGAATGCGCGATTGGCCGTGAACGGCATCCAGAGCTCGTCGAGTGAAGACTCGCCGAGAGCCGAGGCGTTTTGCATTCGAAGCGCATCGCTGACCGTCATACGTCCATCCGTGACGTGCATCCGCACGAAAGAGTTGCTATGGTGAAGCGGGTGAAGGAGTCCGTGGAATATGCGCGCGAACGTGCTGGCGGGGGAGGACGGGCGATGCGTGACGATGCGGAAGTAGGCGCGGAGCAGCGCTCCGACGATCTCGAGGAAGTGCATCGACGTCTTGCCGAGATTCAGGCTCGGAAGCGGGGACGCGTGCGCTGGGGCGTGGGCCAGCATACGGCGGAGTTGGCGCTCGAGGCGCTGGGGATCAACCGCAAGATTGCGTCGAAGAAGCACGGCAAGCAGCGGCGCCGGAAGCGGAACAAGCGCCTGCTCTGACGCCGCCCACCTGGCGTCGGCGCCTCGAGTCCTCAGAAAAACCGGTCTCGGCCGTCGCGTTGGCATGACCTCCGCAATGGAGAGGTCGCCAGGGTCGGGTCCGAACGTCATCGGACGCCGATATCTCGTCGCACACTCAGGAGGAGAGATGGCGGACGTCCAAATTCAACAGACACCCGACTCGGGATCCGGCGGCGGCAGCGGGCTGGTATGGGGCCTCGTCGTGCTGATTCTGCTCGCGGTCATTGCGTGGTTCGTCTTCGGCGGTGGGTTGCACAAGACGAGCACGACAAAGATTGACGTCAATGTACCGGGGGCGTCGTCGGGTGGTTCGGGTGGTTCGGGTGGCGGTGGTACCAAGACGCCGTGATGCCGACGGCCCACCGCGAGAACATCTGAAAACGGCGAACAAAAAAATAGAACGACAAGATCTGACAAGATCTGACAAGATCGGGACATCGGAACGGCGCGGTGGTTTAGCTGCTCGACCGACGTCCTCGGATCTTGTCAGATCTTGTCAGACTTTGTCGTTTTTTGTTGTTGTAGAGAGACAGGCGCCAGCGCGAAGAAGCTTACACCGATCTCGTCTTCCACCGTCCGCGCCGAAACACCAGCCAGGCCGCCACCGCGTACGTCGAGAACGTAATCGCGAGCACGACGTACACACCGTTGACTCCATAACCCAACCGGCGCGCGGTCCACGCGAGCGGCAGCTCCCACATCCAGAACACCACGACATTGAGCCACGTGGGTGTCGTGGTATCACCGGCGCCGTTGAACGACTGCGATATCACCATCCCCCAACCATAGAACGGGAACCCGCACGCGATGATGCGCAGCGCATTCTCCGCCGAGGGAATCACCGCCGGGTCCTGCGTGAATCCATGCGCGATCGCGGGAGCGAACAGCGCCAACAACACGCCGCACACCGTCAGCACGATCATGTTGTACTTCCCCGCGAGCTTCACCGACTGCTCGGCACGCTCGGGTTTGCCGGCGCCCAACGCCTGTCCGACCATCGTCGCCGCGGCGTTCGCGAGGCCCGACGCCGGCAGCAGCGCGAAGAGAATCACGCGAATGCCGATCGTGTAGCCCGCGAGCACGGCACTGCCGAACGTCGACAGAATGCGAATGATCGCGATCCAGCTGCCCATTCCGATCAGAAACTGAATCGCCGCGTTCCACGCCATCTTCGCCATCTGCGCGATGAGGTCGAGCTCGACGCGGAGATGCCGCGTGTGGATGTCGATGCGCGACCCCGGCTTGAGCAGCCGGCTCGCGGCGAACAATGCTCCGGTGCCGCGGCCGATGTTCGTCGCGATCGCCGCGCCCGTGACGCCGAGCTTCGGAAACGGACCAAGGCCGAAGATCAGGCACGGGCCCAACAGCACGTTGATCGCGTTGGCGAGCCACAGCACACGCATCGCGATCGCGGCATCGCCCGCGCCGCGAAAGATGGCGTTGATCAGGAACAGCATGACTATCGTGACATTGCCGCCGAGCATGACGCGCGCGTACGTCGATCCGATGTGAATGACGTCGTCGGACGCGCCCATCACGCGCAACAGATTCGGCGCGAGCACGCCGCCGACCGTGCCGAGAACGGCGGCGACGGCGAGCGCCAACAGGATGGCTTGCGTCGCGGCGCGCGCGGCACCTTCGCGGTCACGCTCGCCGGTGCGGCGCGCCACGGTGGCGGTCGCGGCGATGGCCAGCCCCATGGCGATCGCGTAGATGAGCACGAGCCACGATTCGGTGAGCCCGACCGTGGCCGTGGCGCTCGCACCGAGCTTGGAGACGAAGAACACGTCGCAGACGGCGAAGACGCTCTCCATGCACATCTCGAGCACCATCGGGATGGCAAGGAGGAGAATGGCGCGCGACACCGCGCCTTCGGTGAAGTCGCGATGCGAGCCGCGAAGCGCTTCGCGAATGGACGACCAGAAGTCGTCGTTCGCGGGCACCGGCGACGGTGACGGCGTCGTTGCCGGCGCGGACATCGATGTACTCACAAATACCTCGTGGGTCGGAGCTCGATGGCGTGGGCGGCGGAACGCCTGGAATGAGAGAAATCAAAAGGGCGGCACCGATCGCGGCGCCGCCCTCGTTACAGCTCGAGCCCTGGATGCGCGATCAGTACCTGTGAATGCGGGCGACGACGGTCGCCGTGACGGCCGGCATGCCGGCGTCGACGAAGCGAACGGTCGATTTCGCGGTGATGGTGATCTTCACGGGCTGACCTCGGAACAGAGACTGTGTTGCACGGCGTAGCGGGACGAACATTCTAATGTCGAACGGACAACTTCCGCAATAGCAAACGTCATGTCTGCAACCGCTACTTCGTGACCGGATTACCATCGACGTCGAGCACCACGATCGGCGCGATCTTCGTCGCCGCGAGCGGCGCCTCGATCTTCGCGCGATCGCCGACAATGAGTATGGCCAGGTGATCGGGATCGATGTACCTCCGCGCGACACGAACGACGTCGTCCTTCGTCACCGCATCCACGGCGCGCGCGAACTGCTGGTAGTAGTCCTCGGGCAGTCCCTGCGTGTAGATCGAGGCGATGCTGCCGTTCACGCTGCCCACCGACTCGAACGCCGCCGGCAAGCTCTGCACAAGGCTCGCCTTTGCCTGCGCGAGCTCGTCATCCGAGGGCGGCCGGTCGCCGCGAATGTCTTTCAACTCTCGCATGAACTCGACCAGCGCACTGTCGGTCACGTTCGTGCGAATGTCGCCGCCGGCGCGGAACGGTCCGGGACCGCGGCCAAACGCATAGTTCGAGAATACGCCGTAGCTGTAGCCCTTCACTTCGCGAATGTTGTGATTCAACCGCGACTGAAAGAGCACGCCGAGCATTTCGTTCATCACCCGCAGGGCGTAATAGTCGGGCGTGGCGCGCGCCGGGCCGACCTCACCGATCGTGAACGTCGACTGCGCGGCACCCGGCTTGTCGACGAGGTAGATCGTGGTGCTCTTGGCGGCCGGCGGCGCGGGATACGAGAACTGCGGCATCGAGCCCGCGCGTGCCCACCCGGCGAAGTCCTGTTCCACCAGCGCTTTCACCTGGTCGGGCTTCACGTCGCCGACCACGGTGATCACGGCGCGTCCGGGCTCATAATAATTCTTGTAAAACGACACGACGTCATCGCGCGTGATCGACTTGAGCGAGCTCTCGCTCGTCACTCGGCCGTACGGATGATTGTTGCCATAAAGCAGCTTGGGGTACACCATGGCCGCGATCCCTGACGTGCGATCCCGCTGCTGCGTCAGGGAGACGAGCGCGCGTCCCCGCAACCGGTCGAGTGCCGCCTGAGGGAACGTCGGATTGAGCAGCACGTCGGACACGACCGCGAGCGCCGGCGCGAACTTGTCCTTCGTCGCCTGGAAGCTGATGGTGCCCGCCTCCGCGGTGATGCTCACGCCAAGGTTGGTGCCAAGCATCTGCAAATCGTTCGAGAGCTGATCGCCCGACCGATGCGTCGTGCCTTCGGTCATCATCTGCGCGACGGTTTGCGCGAGCCCCGTCTTGTCCGCCGGCTCGAACTGATTCGACCCGCCGACGAAGTTGATGCGGAACGACACCAAGGGAAGCGTATGACGCTCCGAGACGACGAGCTCCGCGCCGTTCGGCAGCGTCGTCTTCGTCCATGTCGGAACATGCAGCTCCGCGGGTTTCGCCGCGGTGGGAATGACCGTTCGGTCGAGCGTCGACTGTTTCGATTGTTTTGACTGTTTCGAGGTCGTGCGCTGCGCCGCGGCACCGCTGAGCGGAGCGGCGAGCATCAGCGCCAACGGCACGCATGCGATGCGGCGAATCATGGCTTGATCTCCGTTCTCTCGGTGAATGGATCCGTGACGACCTTGCTCTTGTCGGCGTGCGACGCCATGTCGGTCTTGCCGACCGGCACATCGCTCAGGATCACGCGACCCTTCCCCAAGTATTTGTTCGCGACGCGCTTGATGTCGGCCGCGGTGACGGCCTGCGAGCGCGGATACTCGACGCGGAACGTGTAGCTCGGATCGTTGAAGAACGTCTGATCCTGGCCGAGCTGGAATGCCTTGCCCAGGTTCGACTGGAGGCCGCTGATGAACTGCGCTTGTTGGCCGGCTTTCACGCGCGCGAGCTCGTCGGCGGTCGGTCCATCGCGCTTGATGCGATCGATGATCGAGTCGGTCGTCGTCTCGAGCTCGGTGAGCGTGTGTCCCGGGCGCGGAGTGGCGATGACCTGAAACTGTCCGACGTTCTCATTGGGATTCTGAAACGCGAATACGTTCGCGGCGGCCTGCTGGTCGTACACGAGGGCCTTGGTGAGCCGCGCCGTGCGCGACCCGCCGAGAATGTCGCTCAACAAATCGAGCGCGGGCTGATCTTCGCTCTTCTCACTGACCGTGGGCCACGCGATCGTCAATCGCGGAACCTGCACGCGATCCTCGAGCGTGATGCGCTTCTCGGCAGGCAATGTCACCTGCGCAACGTTGGGGCGAACGATCGGCTTGCCGCGTGGAATGTCGGCGAAGTACTTCGACACGAGCGCCTTGGCCTTCGCCGGCTCGAAGTCGCCGACGATGACGAGCGTGGCGTTGTTCGGTGCGTAGTACGTGCGGAAGAAGTTCTTCACGTCTTCCACGCTCGCGGCCTTGAGATCGGCCATGCTGCCGATCGTCGGCCACGAGTACGGATGTTCCGGCGGATACATCGTGAGTCCGATCATCTCGTTGTCGCGGCCGTACGGCTGATTGTCGTAGCTCTGGCGGCGCTCGTTCTGCACGATTTCGCGCTGCGCCTTGAACTTGGCGTCGTCGAGTGAATCGAGCAGATAGCCCATGCGGTCGGATTCGAGCCACAGTGTGGTCTCGAGATAGTTCGACGGATCGGTCTCGTAGTACCGCGTCCAATCGAACCAGGTCGAGCCGTTGTTGCTGCCGCCGACGCCTTCGGTGAATCGATCGTGCATGCCGTACGGCACGTGGCCCGAGCCGGTGAACATCACGTGCTCGAACATGTGCGCGAAGCCCGTGTGTCCCAGGACCTCGTTCTTCGAGCCGACGTGATAGATGACTTCGACGGCGACGGTCGGCGTCGAATGATCGGGCGAGAGGACGACGGTGAGTCCGTTCGGCAGTGCGTACTTCTCGAACGGAATGCTGATCGCCGCCGCCTGCGATTGCGCCGCGGCCGCGGCGGGCGCGAGCGCAACGAGCGGAACAACAGAAACGATCGTGAGGACGACGAACGCGGAAGGAAGAAGTCGTTTCATTGGATTATGGGGCGGCGGGTGAGCCTGGGTTCCCCTGTAGTATGAACAGTGGAATTCGAAAGGCCAACGCCCGAGTGACCAGCGGCCGGATATACATTCCTTACAATGCGACTGAAGTCTCTCGAGCTGTGGTGGCGCCGCCTCTGGATTCGGGTGCTGGTGCGCCTGATGCGCCGTCCGGCGGGCGACGCGTCGCGGATACCGGACTGGTCGGGCGCCCCACACCGGGTGCTGTTCCTGCGACACGACCGCGCGGGCGACATGATCCTTTCGACGGGTGTGATGCGAGCGATCGCACGGTCGCATCCGACCATCACGCTCGACGTGCTCGCATCGCCCGCGAACGCCGCGATTCTCGAGGCCGCCGATTTCGTCGGCGACGTGATCGTGTTCGACAAGAAGCGATTGGCGAGTTATCTGCCGACCGCGCTGCGGCTGCGCCGCAATCACTACGACGCGGTGATCGATTGCATGGTGACGGCGCCGTCGCTGACGACGCTGCTGTTGATCGCGGCGAGCGGCGCGCGCTATCGCGTCGGCATCGTCGGACGCGGCAACGACGCGGCATTCAACGTGACAGTTCCGCCGGACACGAGCAGCGGCGCCCACATGGTCGATCTCCTGGCGGCGTTGGCGCCGGCGTTCGGAGTTGACGCTCGCGCCGTTGAGAAGCAGCCCGTCATCACACTCACCACCGTGGAACGCGACCGCGGTGAACGCGCGTGGGGCGGCGAGCGCGGACGGCGCGTGCTGATCAACATCTCGGCGGGCACGTCGGCGCGGTCGTGGGCCGCGCGGAACTATCTCGCGGTCATGGAACATCTTCGCGCACGCAATCCAGGAACTGTATTTCGTGTGATCAGCTCGCCTGCCGAAATCGAGAAGGGAAGAGACGTCGCACGCGGCGGACGCGGCATCTTCGTCGAAACGCCAAGCATTCGCGACGCATTCGCGCTCGTGGCGACGGCGGACTTCGTGTTCACTCCGGACACGAGCATCGCGCACGCGGCGTCGGCGTTCGGCGTGCCGTGTGTCGCGATGTACGTGCGCGGCACGGTCGAACGGTGGGGGCTCTACGGAACTCGCGGCGCCAGCATCGAGCATCCACAATCGACGCTCGAGGATCTCACGGTCGAGCGAATGTTACGCGCGGTCGACGAGTTGTTGGACGAGCGTGTCGAGCAAACTGGCTTCGGGAACGCTGCCCTGCGCCAAACGCGGTGAACCGCCGCCGCGACCGCCAACGGCCGCGAGCTTTTCCTTGAGCAGCTTGCCCGCGTCGACGCCGGAATCCTGCGACGAGGCGACCAGCACCGACGGCGGCGCGATGAGCGCGCCGACGACGACACAGCGCGGAAGATCGAATGCGGCCTGCGCGACGGCTTTCACGTCGTCCATCGTCGCGGCGTCGCGCACGACGATCGTTCTTACGCCGTTCGCGTCCGGCGTGGCGGCATCGTAGCGCTCACGCGTGCGGTACACGGCCAGCTCCTGCGCGAGCTTCTTCCGCGCGCTCTCGGCTTCCTTCATCCGCTCGACTTGCGTCGCCACGAGCGCCGGTGCGTCGTCGAGCGAGGCGGAGAGCGACGCCGCGATCGACGTCAGGCTCTCGAAGTCCTGTCGCGCCCGGGTAATGGCCCGTGCGCCGCAGAGGAACTCGACGCGCACCGCTTTGCGAATCTTCTCCGTCGAGCGCAGCATGATCGCGCCGATCTCGGCGGTCGAACGCACGTGCGTGCCGCCGCATGCGCTGCGATCGAGGCCGTCGATCGTGACGATGCGCAGCGTGCCGCTGCGTTCGGACGCTTTGCGTAACCCGCGAGCGGACGCGGCATCCTCGAACGACACGATCACCGGCCGCGCCTCGGCCACGATCTCATTCGCGCGCGATTCCGCGGCGAGCAACTGCTTCCGCGAAACGGATTCGGTGTCGAGATCGAGCGTCGAGTAGTCCGGACCGAAGTGGACGCTCACCGTCTTGAAGCCGAACAGATCCTCGAACACGGCCGACAGCAGATGCTGCCCGGTGTGCTGCCGCATGTGATCGTAGCGGCGGCTCCAGTCTATGTGACCGGCGACGGCCGAGCCGGCGCCGGATTCCGCCAGCGGCGACGCGAGCACGTGCGCAACGCGGTCGTCCTCATCGACGACGTCGATGACGGCAACGCCGCCGAGTGTGCCGAGGTCGTGCGGCTGTCCGCCGGACGTCGGATAGAAGGCCGTTTCAGCGAGATAGACACGCGTACCGTCGTCACTGCGGTCGACGATCGCGGCGCTGAACTCGCGAGCATAGGCGTCGGTGTAGTAGATGCGTGTTGTCATGAGTCGTCATCCCGAGCATAGGGAAGGATGCAACGTCCTCATAGAGTGACTGTCCCCTCTATCGGTATACAAGATTCCTCGCTTCGCTCGGAATGACAGCCGCTTCGCTCGGAATGACAGCCGCTTCGCGGTTCGGCCTCAGAGCCCGATGCCGATGTCCAGGCTCACGAACCACTTTCGCGACGTCTCCAGCCCCGACACACTCCGAAACACGCCGATGCGCGGCCCGGTGAACAGGATGGGCCAGAGAATGACGTCGCCGCCGACGTAGGTCACGTTCGGTTTGACCGTCCACGGATCCTTCCACGTGCGCAGCACCGTCGCGGCAACACCAAAGCCCGAGCCAAAGCTGCCGTATCCGTGATCGAGGTACGCCAGTGACGCACGGCCCGCCGAAATCCCCGGCTCCGCGAACAGCGCGAGATTACGAGAATGCTCATGGCCTTCCTTCTGCCAGACCTCGCCGATCACGACGCCAAGCGCCGCCGAGGCTTTCTGCGGCGTGCCGACGTGGACGCCGAGCGCCGGCCAGATATGACCGTGCGGCAGCGTGTCTTCGGGCTCGCATCCGCGACAGCGCTGCGCGTGCGTGACCGAGGGAACGGTGAGCGTCATCGCCAGCACCAGCAACACCAGGCACGTACGCGTCCAGCTCATGGAACTCGTCCTCCACAGGGAACGCTGAGTTCGCGCTCGCGAAAGCGCACGGGCTTGCCGCTCGCTGGAATTCTTGCCAAATCGACCGGGTCCGTCACCGCTGCGCTCATGAGACACCGTTCACCAGGAACGGTTCGTCTGACCGAGATCTCGATGCCGCTCGAGTCCTCGGTCGCGCCGTCGATGACGATATCATAGCCACCACTTGGCTGCCTTCCCATGGCGGCGACGACGATCATCTCGCGCTGGAAATCGACCGCCGGAAGCACGGGGCGCGGAAAGAACGGCGCGTTGATGCGATCCCAGAGCGCCCGCCACGCCGCGCTGTCGCGCACGACGGCGTGCACCGAGTCGCTCAAGCCACTGTATTCCGCGAATGCGACGGGGCGCGTCGCCAGGCGAACGAACGGCAGCGTCTCGCGCGGCATCGGCGGCTGACCCGCGGCGAACGCCGCATGGCACGCACACACCGCCGCGAGTCCGAGCGCCAAATTCCTCATGCGTCGGCCCGCCGGCCCAGCGCGATGCGGGGCCAATGCTCGCGGGGCACTGAGCGAACGCCGAACGCGAGTGTCACGCACGCCACCGCGGCGATGCCGGCAAGCCAGCCGAGCAGATCGCGGCTCGCCGTGATCGCGGCGGTGCGCCGTGCCTCGACGTCGAGCGAAAGGCGCAACACGCCGATCGCCTGACGTTCGGTCAGCGGCTTCTCGCCGCGCTCGACCGCGGTGATGAAATCGTTCCGATCCTTCCAGGTGTCGCCGACGCTGCTGAGCACGTGCAGCTGCACCGCCGCGTAGATGATCCCGGCGGTGACACACGCGAGCACGATTGTCGGAGCGATGAGCAGGAGCTTACGGTCGAGGCGCACTCATACAATAAAGCACAAATGCACCTCGGGCGCTGCGAACACGCGCAGCGGAATGGTGCTGCATCCGACGCCGTTGCTCACGAGCAGCCGGCGCCCGTTGGAGAGCGCGAATTCACCGGCGTGATAGCGTCGATTCAGGTGCCCCCCGGGCACGAACAGAGGTGTTCCCCAAGGGAGGACCACCTGCCCGCCATGCGTGTGCCCGCACAAGGCGAGATCGAACGGCCGCTCGCCCATGGCCTTCAATCCCTCGGGCGAATGCATCAGTACGATACGCTTTCCGTTTCCGGTCGCGGCGTCGAGCGACAGATCCGGCCTCGGGTCACCCCGGGTCGCGTCATCCAACCCGCAGAGCGTGATGTCCTCGAACGGCTGGGGCAGCGCATGATACGTATTCGTCAGCATCCGGACTCCGGCGCCGACGAGCGCAGCCGTCACCAGCGCGTGGTTGGCGCGCAGATCGTGATTGCCAAGCACCGCGAACTTCCCGAGCGGCGGATTGATGGCGGCGAGGCGCGGCGCCAGTCGGTTCACATACGACGCACGCACCGACACGAAATCGCCGCCGAGAAGCAGGACGTCAGGCTCGAACGCGGCGAGCGCGTCGCAGGCGGCGGCGAGCATTCTCGGATCCGTCGTCGCGCCGGCGTGAAAGTCAGACGCGAAGGCGAGGCGCAAGGGAGCACGCGAAGGGTCCGCCGCCAACCGGCCGAGATCGATCATGTGTTCGACCGTGCGCAGGCGGCCCTGGAGACCAGCCTGATAGCTCAGCCGCGCGGCCCAGTCGCCCGGACGAAAGAATGTCTCGAGCAAAAGCTCGAGCGACTGACGGCTGCGTTCGATCCGCCGGTCGCTCGCGCTCAGCTCCGTCATCGGACGAGCGGTCATTTCTCGTCGAGCGCTTCTCCTTCGTCGCTCTCGTCGGTCTCGTCGATCTCTTCTTCGCCGGCATCCGGCTTCACCGCCTTTTTCTTCGGCCGGCCGCCCTTGCCCTTCGCGGCGTCGGCCGCGAGCAACGCGAGATACTCGCGCTTCGCCGCGGCCATGGCCTCGCTCTCGGGTCGCGCCTGCTTCGCGCGCCGCGCCTTCTCGCGGTGATAATGGTCGTGCGCGGGCCCTGACTCCGCGGAGCCCGCCGGGGTACGCGAATGAGAGCGCGGTGCCGTCTTCGATTTCATGGATTGCCTGGGGGCATTGTTGTCGGACCTGTATTGGCGCCGGCTGTGCCGGTCACCGTCACCGTCGCGTTGGCGACGGTCGTCGTATCAAATGAATACCGAACCGAAACGGTCGTCGTTCCCGCGCCGAGCGCGGTGACCAAACCGGTGTTGTTGACGGCGGCGACGTTGGGCTGCGACGTGCTCCACTGCAGCGACGTCAGCAAATTCGCCGGCGCGTTGGTTCTGAATTGCGTTGAGCCGCCGACGAGCATTTGTGCGGTGACCGGCGTAATCGTCAGTGTGGAGCTCGAAGCCGTCGCGCTGTTGCCCACGATAGCGGCCACGTGCGGAGACGTCGAAACATCGCAAGCCGCCATACTGACGATGATGACGGCGAGAACCAGGGTAATTCGGGACTGTCGCATGCGCCCACTCCTCATACCGGGATTCATGGAAGAATCCGTGCCGCCTGGGGCCGCGGCACGCGGAGAGTCTTGATGAGCGCGACGGCGGGCGATGCCCAGGGTACCGCGGTGCCGAGGGCTACATTAAGAAATGTACACACCGGATGCGAGCCGTACCGTGACCAATAGTCTTGGTGGCATGGTCATGGAACGTGGAACCATCTCACCGGGTGATAGCAGCATGGCGGATGCCGATCTCGTACTGGTCATCGACGATGAGCCCCAGATTCGTCTGGCGGTTCGCGACGCGCTGCGCGATGTGACGTCGCGCGTCGACGAAGCCGCGAGCGGATCGAGTGGAGTGGACGCCGCGACGAGCGGACGGCCGGATCTCGTCGTGCTCGATCTGGGCTTGCCGGACATGGCGGGCGCCGAGGTGTGCCGGCAGATTCGGCGGCGCTCGGCCGTGCCGATCATCGTCCTCTCGGCGCGGCACTCCGAGCACGAGAAAGTGGATTTGCTGAACGCGGGGGCGGACGACTACGTCACCAAGCCCTTCAGTGTCCTCGAGCTGGCGGCGCGCGCGCGCGCGCAGATCCGGCGCGCCAAGACGATGGCCGCGGCCGCCGGAGGCGCCGCCCCCGTTGCGATTGGCGGACTGTTGGTCGATACGATTTCCCGCCGCGTCTCGCGCGACGGCGTGCAGATTCATCTGACGCCCATCGAATGGCAGATCCTGTCGACGCTGCTCGCGGCCGCGGGACGCACGCTGACGCACCAACAGATCTTTGATGCGGTCTGGGGACGCGAGTTCGGCAGCCCGCAGCAATATCTGCGCGTTCACATCACGAATCTTCGTCGCAAGATCGAGCTCGACCCGGCGTCGCCGCAGATCATCATCACGGAGCCCGGCGTCGGCTATCGCATCGACCCGCCTCGCTGACGCTCGGTGACCATCGCGTACAATCGCCGATCGGCGCTGACGTGGGCGTTCTGGGTGGTGACGACGATCGCCGCCACCGCGCTGATCTCGCATTGGCGCGACACGATCGACCAGGTCCACGTCGTCCTCACGTACCTGCTGATCGTGCTCGGCGCCAGCGCCAGCGGGGGCCGCCGGTTGGGCGTGACGCTCGCCTTCACCGGCTTCGTGCTGATCGATTATTTCCAGCCGCCGTACGGCACGATGCTGGTCGACAAGCCGCTGGATTTGCTGTCGCTGGTGGCGTTCCTCCTGACGGCGCTCGTGTCGACGCAGCTGCTGGCGCGCGCGCAGGCCGAGGCGGAAGAAGCGCGGCGGCGCGCGGTCGAGGTGGCGTCGCTCGCGAAGCTCGGATCGGAGACGCTGAGCGCGGGCCGCGCCGCGGATGCGCTCGAGCGCGTCGCCGACGTGATTCGCGCCACCCTGGGCATGGAAGAGTGCGTGATTGCGCCGTCCGCGCAGCGTGTCGAGGCCCAATGGGAGCGCGCCGTGGACGGCGGCCGGATTAAGAGTATTCTCATACCACTTTCAGTACAAGAGCGGCCCGTCGGGACGCTGCGGCTCGCCAACGCGTCGCCGGTACGGCTCGACGCGGCGCAGCTGCGCTTTCTCGACGCGATCACCTACTACGCCGCGCTCGCGCTCGACCGCGTGCGCCTGGTCGCCGAGGCCGAGCATGCCGAGGCGTTGCGCGAGGCGGATCGGTTGAAGGACATCGTGCTGGCCTCGGTGTCCCACGATCTGCGCACGCCGCTGACGACGATCAAGGCGTTGGCGCAGAGCGAAGGGATGCAAGGCAACCGGTCCGCGGCCGCGATCGAAGAGCAGGCGGACCGGTTGTCGCGGCTCGTCAGCGACTTGCTGGATCTGTCGCGGCTCAAGGGCGGTGGATTCGCGGCGACGCCCGAGATCAACACCGCCGAAGACTTGATCGGAGCAGCCGTGCGTCAAACGCGCGGCTTGTTCGTCGACCGGCAGCTGCGCACGGTGATCGACCTCGACAGTCCCGCGCTCGTTGGACAATTCGATTTCTCGCAATCGCTGCGCGTGTTGTGCAATCTGCTGGAGAATGCGGCGCGCTATTCGCCGCCGTCGCAGCCGATCGAGCTGGCGGCGCGCCGCGACGGCGACATGCTGGTGTTCACGGTGGCCGATCGCGGACCGGGCATCGCGGCCGACGACGTCGTGCGGGTATTCGAGCCGTTCTATCGCGCGGCCGGCGCCACGCCTGACGCGGGCCGCGCGGGACTTGGGCTTTCGATCGCGAAGACGCTCGCGGAAATCCAGGGCGGCGCCGTGACGTATGCGCCGCGCAGCGGCGGCGGAAGTGTGTTCTCGCTCACATTGCCCGCGGCGGAAGTGCAAGCGGACGCGCTCGAGCAGACGGCGTCACAATCACTCGCGCGCGTGAACGTGCGGTGACACGCGCCGACGCTCGTTGAACCGCGCTGACGCGCGTGTTGATACACGCTCGAGACAAGCGCGATGCGCGAAGAAATCTCTATGCGTGCGAAGGGCCTCTTTGTGGATTCTTAACCCACGAATGTCCGGAGCGCCGCGTACCTTCTCTAGACACCGACGAGTGCCCCCCAAACGTCGCTCGGCGGTGAAAAGACGACAGGAGTTCGGTGTGTTCGCGTCATGAGGGGTGGGTGGGAAATCATGCGCGACGCCCGACTCCTGTTCGTCATTTAGGGCCGCTCACACGCACTTGATCGTTGGGCGATCGCCCTTCCCGCCGTTGAGAACGGTGTAGATCACGGTCTGCGCGGCGAACTGCCCGAACGCCGCATATGCCGGATGCAGCACCGGATCGGAGCACCGCGGTGACACGTCCACGCGGCCCGGCAGCTTCACGGATGCGTCGGACGACGCGAACACGACCGACGCGCGCTGCACGGTGTGACACGAATAGTCGGGGTACATTCCCGGCATCGTTTCGCAGAGCACCCGGTCCTGCGGTGTGAGCCGCACCGTGATCACGAGGGAGCCTGCCTGCCCCGCCGTGACGTGCATTCCGCCCGACTGCAACGTCGACAGGAAGCTCGCCTCCAACTCGCTCGGCAAACCGAAGTGGCGATCGGGGTCGGGAAGCGTCGCGCTGCCGCCCCAGTCGAACACGACGTTGCACGGCTTGTCCGCGCATGGATTGTTCTGCTGCGCCGCGACCCTCGCGACGGGTATCAGTGCGAGCGCGCATGAAAGCGCCGATGCGGTAAACGATTTCGCCAGCGTGGTGCGCATGAATCCTCCAGGGCGGGCCGTAGGCTAAACCCGAAGATAGGATGGCGTCCGCCCTGCGGCCACCGTAGCTTCTCCGGTCCCACTCCATTCCCTTTGTTGAGGCGACGATGCGTCATTGCTTGCTTTACGCCGGCGGATTCGAACGGAATTTCCCCAAGCTGCAGGCTGGCGCCGCGAGCTTCGAGGGCACCGACGGCGCCTCCCATGAACTGCCGAGTGTGCCGGCGGGCGTCGACGGCGTGCGTGTGAGCTATATGGAAAAGCCGGGCAAGAAGTTTTGCGCGGTACGCGTGCAATCGGGCAAGAACGACATCGTGCTCAAGCACGAGGTGTTGATCGATCCACCAACGCACATGGGCCACGGCAAGCGCTTCGGCCCGGAACCGACGGTCGTTGACGACGAGCCGATGGCCGCCTTGCTCGCGGACATCATGGCGAAGAATCCCGAACAACAGATGCAGCTCGCCAACGCGCGCGCGGCGTTTTCGGTGACCGGCGGCAAGAAATAGCACGCGCCGCCATGGCCGCCACGCTCGTGCGAACCGGTGCTCTCTTCATCGCGATCGGCGTTGCCGCTCGCGTCGCGGCGGCGCAGTCGCCGCAAACGGAGTCCGACGCGTACACACGATACGAGCTTCTGGCGCCGGGATCCGCGAAGTTCAAGATCATCTATGAAGTGACGGCGTCGACGTCCGGCGCGACGTACTACTTCAATCCAATCCGCAAAGGCAGCGTCGCGACGGACGAGAGTGTGTTCGACCGCGCGACGGGGAAGCCGTTGGCGTTCGACGTCGTTGGCAGCGCGGTGGCGCGCGCGGGCGGCGTGCGCAACAACGACACCTCGCAGGCCTACATTCGCGTGAGGCTCGCTCGGCCGGTACCGTCCGATGGCGGAGAGGGCCGCGTCCTGATCGTGAAGACGTACGAGGACGCGGCGAGCTACTACATGCGTGGCGACACGCTCGTCTTCACTCGGCCGCTGGGCATCAAGCGCAACGCCGTGGTGCTGCCTCCGGGATACGAGCTGCTCTCCAGCAGCTTTCCAAGTCAAGTATTACAGGAGTCTGATGGACGCGTCGGCATCAGCTTCTGGAATCCCACGCCGTCCGAAGCGGCGGTGACCATCCGCGCGCGGCCGTCTCGCTTCGCGGGCGGACGGTCGAGCGTCGCGGCGCGGCTGGACGAGCGCGCGCATCAGAACCGCGAGATCGTCTACTTTCTGCAACAGCCGGAAACGCACGCGTTCGATCTGTATCACGACTACACCGAGTCGCGGGTTGGCACGAGCACCTATCTCAACGTCGTGCGCGCGGGCAGCACCGTATCAAAGCCGCGGGCGCGCAATCTCGACACCGGCGAAGAGCTCACGTGGGACATTCGCCTCGACACGGTCGTGTTCCACTTCGCGCCCGTGCGCGCGGGGGAGTCCATTCGCCTGCGCATGTACGAGACCTACACCGACACGGCGCGCTACAAGCTCGTCGGCGACGAGCTGGTGTGGGACCGGAGCTTCGGACGGCCGGCGAACGCCGTCGTGCTTCCGGCCGGCTGGGTGCTGACGAACAGCGCGATTCCCGCCACGATCTCGACGCTCCCCGACGGACGGACGCGCCTCGACTTCATCAATCCGCGGCCGGACGAGATCGGCGTACTGATCACCGCGCGTCGCCGCCAGCCGTAGCTCGCAAGCCCACCGTCATTCCGAGCGAAGCGAGGAATCTTGTATCTCGACGGAGGGTCGTCCCTCTACCTGTACGATAGATTCCTCGCCTTCGGCTCGGAATGACGAACTCTCGGTCACAGATATGAAAATTGGAATCGTCGGCGCCGGCGGAATCGGCAGCTACTACGCCGGTCTGCTGAGTCGCGCCGGACATGAAGTGTACCTCATCGCACGCGGCGATCATCTGCGCGCGATTCAGGCGCGCGGCCTCGAGGTGCGCGCGCCCAACGAGCAATTCATCGCGCATCCAATCGCGACCGACGACGGCGCGTCGCTCGCCGTGTGCGAGTATGTCATCGTTTCGGTGAAGGGATACTCGTTGTCCGACGTCGCGCCGATGATTGCCGCGAGTGCGCGCGGCGGCGCGACCATCGTTCCGCTGCTCAACGGTGTGGAAGCAGCGAATCGGCTGATCGCGGCGAGTGTGTCGCGCGAGCGTATCATGGGTGGCCTCGCCGCGGTGAGTCTCTTTCGGACCGAGCCGGGCGTCGTCGAACGCCGGAGCCAGTTCGACCGCATCGTCATCGGCGAGCTCGATCGCTCGCGAACGGAGCGTACGCAACGGCTCGCCGACGCATTGAAGAACGCCGGTGTCGCTGCATCGGTGAGCGACGACATTCAGCTCGACCTGTGGCGCAAGTTCGCGTTCATCGTGCCCATGACCGTCGCGTGTGGACTGAGTCGCCGGCCCATTGGTGCGACGCTGTCCGCGCAGGGCGGCCGCGATCTCATCATCGGCTCCGTCGCCGAGATCGCGGCGGTGAGTCGTCGCGGCGACGCGCCACTCTCGCCCGACGACGAAGCCCGTATCCGCGACGACCTGCTCGCCGTGCAGCCCGCGATTCGGCCCAGTTTTCTCGCGGATCTCGAGCGCGGCGGTCCGACCGAAGTCGACATCCTCGCCGGCGCCGTATCGCGGCTCGGCCGAGAGCGCGGCGTCGCGACGCCGATTCACGATGTGGCGGCCACCGCCTTCGAGGCCGCGACCGCGAGCTGACCGAACCAGCGGCGGCCGCGGCTGGCACGCAGCGTGAATGAACGACGCGCGTGATAACCAAGCTACTGCTGACCGTCGGGCTCGTCGCCGCCATTCTCATCGGCGCCGCGCTCATTCGCGGCCTCGCACACATGGCGCTCCAGAACAAGAAGCGCGATCGCTCGCGCTTCTGGATCGCGCAGGCGACGCATCTGTTGACGCTCGCCGGACTCGTGATCGTCGTGCTCGCGATCTGGTTCAGCGCATCGAGCCAGCTGGCGATGATCGGCGGCTGGATCGCGGCCGGCCTGGCGATCGCATTGCAGCGCGTCGTCACGGCATTCGCCGGGTATCTGATCATTCTGCGCGGAAACATCTTCACGGTCGGCGACCGCATCATGATCGGCGGCGTACGCGGCGACGTCATCGCACTCGGCTTCATGCAGACGACGGTGATGGAAATGAGCCAGGCGGCCGGCGAGAAAGAAGACGACCCGTCGATGTGGGTACACGGCCGGCAGTATTCGGGACGGCTCGTGCGGATCACCAACGACAAGATCTTCGACGTTCCCGTCTACAACTACACGCGCGACTTCCCGTTCATGTGGGAAGAGATGGCCATCCCGATCGCCTATAGCGACGACTATCGCGTCGTCGAGCGCATTCTTCTCGAGACGGCGCACAAGCACACCGCGAGCATCATGGCCGAGGCGACCAGGCAGTTGAGCGACTTGCGCGGCAAGTATTTTCTCAGCGAAGACCCGAGCGTCGAGCCGCGCGTGTTCCTGCGTCTCACGGACAATTGGCAGGAGTTGTCGCTGCGCTTCGTTGCCTATCCGCGCGGCGTACGCGTTCTCAAGGACGCCATGAGCCGCGAGATTCTCGCGGCCATGCAGCAGGCAGGGATCGGTGTGGCGTCAGGTACGTACGCCATCGTGCAAATGCCGACGCTCAACGTCCGACAAATCACCTGAGCTGCCGCGCCATCCACGCCAGACTTTCGCTGACGTGCGTGCTCCAGTACGACCACGTGTGCGCACCAG
Source organism: Gemmatimonadaceae bacterium (assembly GCA_035606695.1). NCBI lineage: Bacteria > Pseudomonadati > Gemmatimonadota > Gemmatimonadia > Gemmatimonadales > Gemmatimonadaceae > Gemmatimonadaceae bacterium. Next base: position 3,741 of record DATNEW010000016.1, on the reverse strand, counting down.
GTGGCTCGCGATATACATGACTCACGCCGAGTCGATTGAGCTCGCTGTCGAGCGCGCGATTCTGGTCGACGAATGGATCGTCCTTGCCGCAGTCGAAGTACAACGCCGGCACGTGCTGCCCCGAGTGCCGCGCGCGTTCGGCGGTTCGCGCCGGATCGACGGCGCGCCACCGCTCGATGTTCGTTCCCCAATAGTGGAGATAGCGCGGCCAGAATCCGCCGGCTGACGGACGGATCTCATCGACCGTCGTCGCGAATCGCGCCGGCGCAACGAAGGGACGCGGTCCGGTGTACGTCGGCGCGAGCACGCCGGAATGACTCGCCGCCGCTCCAAAGATGTCGGGATGCGACAACGCCAGCTCGATCGCGCCGTATCCGCCCATGCTCAAGCCGCCGATGCCGCGACTGTCGCGCGTCGCGCGCGTGCGATAGTGCGCGTCGATGAACTGCACGACGTCGCGCGCGATGTAATCCTCGTATCGTTCGTGCGCCACGCAGTATCGATCGGCTGACTCGCCATGCAGCGTGTCCGCGCACGCACGAAACGAAACTTCGTCGACCCAATTCGAGTACCAGCCGTCGTCGCCGTCGGGCATGACGATGATCACTTCCGGCGTGCCCGACGCAATCAGCGAATCCGCGGTCGCGTCGATGTTGCCCTTCGCCAACCAATCCGTCTCCGTGCCGCCGAGGCCGTGTAGATAGTAGGCGACAGGAAAGCGTCGCGTCGATTCCGTGGCGTACGACGGCGGCAGATAGATCGCGAGATGCTTCCGCACGCCGAGCGCGGTGGAGAAGAACACATCTTCGTGGACGCTGCCCGTGGTGCGCGCGGCGGTCGATTGTTCGAGGCCGCTCGGCGCGGGGACGCGGGCGTGTGCGCAGCCGGCGGCGACCAACGCGATCGAGGCGACCAGCGTTCGAATCGTTCGCATGCCGTGAAGCTATACACCCTCGCTGTATAATTGGGGCATGCCCGCACCCTCCTCGGACGCGCGTCCCCACCACGCGCGCTACGCGTGGTATGTCGTGGCCATCCTCAGCCTCGCCAGCGTCAGCGGCTGGGTCGATCGCGGAATCCTCGGCACCCTCTTGCCGTCGATCAAGAAGGATTTCGCTCTGTCGGACACGCAGGCGAGTCTCCTCCAGGCCTTGCCGTTCGGATTGTTTTTCGCGGTGCTCGGCCTGCCGATCGCGCGCCTGGCCGACCGTTCGAGCCGCCGCAACATCATCGCGGGCGGCGCCGCCGTCTGGAGCGTGTTCAGCATGCTCTCGGCGTGGACGTGGAGCTTCATGTCGCTGATGGTCATGCGCATCGGCGTCGGGGCCGGAGAGGCCACGCTCAGCGCGCCGAGTGTGTCGCTGATCGCGGACTATTTTCCGCGCGACCGCCTGAGCCGAGCCATGAGCATTTTCTCATTAGGAATCTTTCTCGGCTCCGGAATCGGGTATTACATCGGCGGGCTCGTGTTCACCTTGTCGAGCAGCGGCCGGCTGCCCGGGCTCGGCACACTGCATCCGTGGCAGGCGACATTCATCGCGATCGGCGTCCCCGGGCTCATCGTCGCGCTGTTGTTGTTGACCGTCCGTGAGCCGGCGCGGCGAAACGTCGATCAGGCGGGCCGGTACACGCCGCTGTCGGTGCTCGTGAAGTACGTCGCGGACAATCGCCGTACGTATCTGGCGCATGGCGTCGGCTTCGGCTTTTCGGCGCTCGTCAACTTCGCGCTGGCGTTCTGGATTCCGACATTCTTCGCGCGCGCCCATGGCTGGGACGAGGGTGCCGCGGCGCGCACGATGGGAGTGCTCACGATGACGATCGGCGTCGCGGGCGTGCTATCGGGTGGTTGGTTGGGCGATTGGTTGGCTCGCCGGGGCCGGACCGACGCGCCGATCCTGGTTGGAATCGTGGGCGCGATCGGCATGGTCATCGCGGCGCCGGCATTCTCGCTCATGCCGACGGGTCGCTCGGCGGTGATTGCGTTGGCGGTGGTGAACTTCTTCGCCGCGTTTCCGTGGGGTGCAGCCTCGGCCGCGGCTGCCGAGATGGCGCCGACCGCGCTGCGTGCGCAGAGCGCCGCCGTGTATTTCTTTGTGCTCACCATTTTTTCTGGTACGATCGGCCCGCTCGTCGTCGGGTTGTTCAACGACCATGTGTTCGGCCCCGCGGGCGTCGCGAAGTCGCTCGCTGTCGTCACGGCGGGGGGCACCGCGCTCGCGGCGATTTTCCTGGCGGCAGGGCTCGGTTCGTATCGAAGAACGCTCATCTACCGCGAAGGCTGGATCGAATAGAGCTGATCGGCACATCATCTGCACATGCCCCTGCGCAGCCACTTTTTCATCAGGAGCATGGGGGAATGGAGAGCAACTTCTCGTCGACGCAGTCGACGCAGGGAACGTCGCAGGACAGTGCGGGCAGCATGGGAAGCACTGGTGGCTCGAGCGACAATCAGAGCGGCGGCCTTGCCGACCGCGCGCGCGATCTCGCCGGGAACGCGCAGGAAAAGTTGGCGGACGTTGGTTCGACGGTGCGCGATCGCGCCGGCACGTTGAAGGATTCGTTGGCCGATGCGCTCGAGACGGGCGCCGACAAACTGCGTGCGCGCGGCAGCGGCCAGCTGGCGGACGTCAGCGGCGGCAGCATCGCGATGAGCGAAGACGGTCGCATGGCGCAGGTGAACGAGCGCGTCGCCGGTGGAATGCAGGCGACCGCGGACTGGCTCCGCGACGCCGACCTCGACGGTCTCAAGACCGGAATCGAGCGCCAGGTGAAAGACCATCCGGGGCGTTCGCTGCTGATCGCCGTCGGCGTCGGCTATTTGCTCGGCAAAGCCTTCCGGAAATAGGGAGGCGGCATGGGCAGGCCGCTCGACGGACAGGATTCACGCGAGGGCCGTCGGAGCATTGGCACTCTCCTCCGCGAGCTCGCGGATGGGAGTGCCACGCTCGTTCGAGAGGAAGTGCGTCTCGCCAAGCTGGAGATCGGGCACGCGGTCGCCGGGATCGGTAAAGGCACGGCGTTCGTCGCGATAGGAGCAGTCTGTCTGCTCCTCGGCTCGCTTGCGTTGCTCGCCGGCGTTGTGCTGTTGATCGGTGACCAGTGGTTGCCGGCCGATCTCTACTGGGTGGCGGCGCTCGTGGTGTTGGTAATCACCGGCGCGATGGCCGCGTGGTTCGCGAAACGTGGCATGTCACGGTTGTCGCCGTCGGCGCTGGCGCCGAATGAAACGGCGACGACGCTCAAGGAGGATAAGGAATGGCTGAAACAACGGCTGACGTCCGGCGCGACATCGAGCTGACGCGAAACCGGATCTCGGATACGCTCGAGCAGCTCGAGCAGAAGCTCAACGTCACGCAGCTCGTGCGCGACAACCCATGGCCCGCGCTCGCGCTCGCGGTCGGCGCGGGGGTCCTGCTCAGCGGCTCGCGCGCCGACGTGAAGGCGGCCGCCGCTACCGTCACGGCCACGAGGGGCGCCAGCGGTCGCATTGGCACCGTGCTCGACGATCTCGTCTCGCACGTGGTCCAGAGCTTCCACGGCGTCGTGGAGCAGCGTATCGAAGGAATCGCCAATCAGGTCAAGCAGGCGATCGGCGCCCCAGTCGCACCGCGCTACGGGGTCGGCGATGTGGGACAGAGCAACACCTCGCTCGGATTCTCCCAGCCCAACGCACCCGATGGAATGACGGCGCCGCGGGCTGACTGAGTCAGTGCGTGACTGGGTGAGTGCGTGAGTGCGTAG
>DATNEW010000014.1 GCA_035606695.1 Gemmatimonadaceae bacterium | reverse complement strand
CCCACGGTGAACACCACGGGTACCTGGGTAGGGACGCTTCCCGGATCGACGGTGCCGATCACCTTCGCGCTCGGACAAAGCGTCACGGGTCTCGTCAACGGCACGTCGACCAACGTCGGCGGTGTCGGCGTCATCGAGACTGTCATCGGCACGGTGAATGGCGATACGCTCCGTCTATTCATCGGCAATCCCTGCGGCGCGTGCTCGCTGTCGTCGATCTTCACGGGCATCGTGAATTCGACGTCGACGTCGACCACAGGAACGCTCTTCCCGGCCAGCAGCAGCTTCACGGCGGTCAAGCAGTAAGCGCCGTCGCGCTGGCGACGAGGCAAGGCTCCTTGTCGAGAGAAATCGCGAGGCGAAGACATGAGACTTTAGTCCCTTCGCGCTCGGTGCACGTGAACAATGTTTCCGGTGCTGCCCACCACGTGACCGAGTGAGGGACGTATGAGGACAATGAAGTGCGCGAAGCTCGTGCCGACCATGGCTCGCGGCGACGACTCGCCGCACGGCGGGTAGCTCATGCGGACCCGCCAATTCCTGTCCAGCGTCCGGCTCGCGGTTCGCGACGCGTCGGCGCAGCTGCGGCGCGACTTCGTCGCCGCGGTGTTCATCACACTGACGATCGCCATCGGCGTGGCGGCAAGCGCGGCGATCTTCACCGTGACGCGCGGCGTGATTCTCCGGCCCCTTCCCTATCGAGATCCGGAGTCCCTCGTCGTCATTCAGGAGTTCCAGCCGGATCGGCGACTCGATCCGGGTGGTATCGCGTACACCAATCTGCCGCGGTATCAGGCGATGCGAGAGGTCGAATCCGTGACCGCATTCTCGTATTCGGAAGCAGTCCTCAGCGGCGACAACGACGCCGAACGAGTGATCGCCGGCAACGTCGACGACGCGTTGTTCCGCACGCTCGGTGTTCGGCCCGCGCTCGGCCGCGGCATCGAAGCCGGAGATGCCGGGGACACTCCGGCGCACGTCGTCGTCGTGTCGAACGCGCTGTGGAAGCGGCGATATGGCGCCGATCGTTCACTGCTTGGCCGCTCGATCACGATCGACGGCGACGCGTACACGGTCATTGGCATTACCGATGAACAATTTGAATTTCCTCGAAGCCCGGCCATGGATCGCGATGTCGGGCTCTGGGTGCCGCGCCGGCCGCCACCGCCGATGATGATGCGGCGCGGCAGCAGAGATCTCACGGCGGTCGCTCGTTTGGCGCGCGGCGTGTCGCGCCAACAGTTGGAGATTCGGCTCGCGGCACTGGCTGCTTCGGCGCGCCAAGACGATGCGCCGGTAAACGCGGGCTGGAAGATCCGGGCACTCGGACTGCGCGACATGATCGTCGGCCGTGTGAAGCCTGCAATCGTCTTCCTGTCATCGTGCGTCGCGGTTCTGCTGCTCATCGCGTGCGCGAACGCGTCCGCGGCGATGCTGGCGCGCACGACTGTCCGCCGCGCGGCCTACGGCATCCGCCTCGCGCTCGGTGCCTCCGGATCGCAGGTGATGGGCCTCATCGTCGCGGAGTCAGCGCTCCTGGGACTCGCCGCGTTCGTCGTGGCCATTCCATTGGGAACACTGGCGCGGTCGACGCTGCTTGGCGTTGCTCCTGTCGCTCTGCCGCGCCAAAACGGCATCGCGTGGACGGCGACGACGACCGCGTTCGCCGCCGTCGTTGCGTTCGCTGCCGCTTTCGTCTCCGTGTTCGCGTCGACGCTCTGGGTTCGTCGTCTCGATGTCAAGCGGTTCATGAACGAATCACGCACGACGTCGGGTTCGCGGGCGCGCACGCGCGCGTTGGGCGCGTTCATCATCGCACAAACCGCTCTGGCCACGATTCTGTTTGGTGCGACGGCCGCGCTCTACACGCGATATGCGCGGCTCAATTCGGTGAAGCCAGGCTTCGAGACCTCCGGCGTGACCACGGCCACGATACCGATGCGCGGCATGCGTTACCGCACGGCGATGGCTCGTTGGAATCTCACGCATCAGCTTCTCGATCGCGTTCGAGCGCTGCCTGGCGCGCAGTCCGCAGCCGTGGCGAGCCTCATGCCGCTCAGCGGCGGTCTCATGTCGAGCGCCTACAAGCTGCGCGACGCTGGAAGTGCGGCGGATTCATCGTCAACCGCGGCGCTTCGAGCCGTGAGCCCGAACTTTTTTCGAACGCTTGGCATCGCCGTACGGAAGGGCCGAGTGATCGAAGCGACAGACGGGCCGAACGCTCCGCTCGTCGCCATCGTCAATGAAGCGTTCGTGCATCAAGCATTCGGCAGCGCCAGTCCTGTAGGTCGCTCCGTTACGCTGACGCCGCCAGGAGCGGACGAGCCGCAGGAGTTCGCGATCGTGGGCGTCGTCGCAAACGCGAAGGAGAAAGATCTCGGAAGCCCGGATTCACCAATTATCTATCTCTCGGACGCGCAGGCCTCGTTTCCTCATACGGTGATCGCGCTTCGCTCACAGGGGCCGGCTCCGATCGACGGCGTTCGCCGCTCGCTCCGCGAGCTGGATCCGTCCCTTGCGCTGGATGACGCGGCACCACTTCGCGCGAAAGTGCGAGCGACGTATGCATTACAAATCTTTCAACTCAGCGTCCTGTCTGTCTTCGCGTTGAGCGCGATGATTCTGATCGTCGTCGGCATCTACGGCGCGGTGACGTTCGTCGCCGCGGCCGACGCACATGCGAATGCGATCCGTCTCGCGCTCGGCGCGTCTCCTCGGCAGATCGCATCCGCATTGATCGAGCGAATCGGGCGGTGGTCGCTCGCCGGCGGTGTGGCGGGTGTTCTCGTCCTCGCCGCGCTTCACCCGGCGCTCGGCCTCGCGCTCCAACGCGGCGACTTGGTATCGCTCGTCGGCGGAGCGTTCGTTGTCGTGTTCGTGGCGATCGCCGCAACCGCCCGTCCATCCGTTCGCGCCGGGACGGTGAGCGCGCTCGCGGCGCTCAATGCGCAATGAGGACATCGGCGCTGGCACCGATGGTCGTTGGATCATACCGATAAGCGCGTCGTCGAGCAGCTGCGTGTGGATGTGAGCCTGAAGCGATGGCAAGAGCCGCTATACCAGATCGAGCCACGTAGTCGTCCACGTCGGAATGAATGCAGCGAGCACCATGCAGTTACCTCGAGGTGCGTGAGCGTTCTTACAGAAGATTGACTGTTGAAAAATCACCATTATTCATAAACTTGTACTCCCGCGCCCGAACGCCAGCCGCTCGCCGCCATCCGCCGGCGGCGAGCGACACACACGACAATCCCTTCTTGACAATGAGGAGCTGGAAGCGCGCCTTCGTCGCGAGTTTCTCGACGAGACGGGACGACTCGTTCGGACGATCGGACCGACCATGGGACGGACTCAATGCTATCTCGTTCGATTCGCGCTCTTGTGCTTGCCGCTTCGCTTGCCGCGCTCGGTGGCGGAGCGCTGCACGGTCAGGGAAAGGATAACTTCCCACACGTCCTCTCTATAGAAGTCACCGGGCAGCTTGTTCGGGTCTACTGGACGGATTGCGTCGGCGATCCGTGTTACAGCGTCACACCCGCGCATGTGTGGCAGCTCGACCGCCGAACCAGCGTCTGGACGGCCGCACGCGATCGTCGTCAACCGAGCCAATGGCGGCCTCCCGAACGCGGGCAGTCCGTGGCGCTTGCGGGCGCGATGCGCCTGCGACGAACGCACTCGTTTCAGTATGTGATCGATTCCGGCGTCCATGAGCATGTCGCGCTCACCGCCCATCTCTCGCGTGCCGACCGGTGGCGCGTTGCGCGCGAGGAACCCGGCATCTTGAGCTGGTTCAACAACGACGTGCCGCCGTTCGACGGTCCCATCACGACCTACGTCGCGGGCACGGACGCGTTTTGGTTTGGCGCCTTGGGTCAACCCGTCGAGCCGGCGGCCATTCTCCGATTCGATCGAACGACGCACACCGTGAGTGCCATCGCCACCGCGCCGATGGCGCAGACTGCCGCGATCGGCCTCGCGCTCACACGACGGGCGCTCTTCTTCATCGGAGACCGGCGCCTCGAGTGGCTGGCCCCGACAGGCATCGGCTTGTCACGATACGATCTGCACACTCATACCTGGCGCCGGTTTACGTCCAGGAATTCGCCGATTCCAGACGATGATGCCACGGCGATTGCGTCGAGCGGCGACACGGTGTTCGTCGCCACCCACGACGGCATTGCCGTCTACGATGACGCGCGAGATACATGGACCGTTCGCTTCTTCACTGCCCGGGCGACGATCGCCGCAAGGATGGAGGTCATTCCCGGAAGCGGCTCGACCGATGAGCACGGCCGCCGCCAGTACGAGTCATCGCTCCTCGACGAGATCTTGCCGCGGTGGACGCTGCGTCCGCATCGTGCGACCGATACGCTACGCGAGCTCGCGATCGTTGCCGCCGCGGCCGAGCTCTCACCGACGGATAGCACGTCACCCTTCGCCGGCGAAGGAATCCGCGTGGCTCCGATCACCTTCATCGCTGCCATGCGGTCAGTCCCTGTCGCGCACTACGACAGCGCGTACGCGACGCGCGGTTTCGACATTGAGCGAGTGTTGGCCGACAGCGGCATCGTCCGGTTCGCCGCGGCAACCATACGCGTCGATAGCGAGCGCGTGGACGTGAATCAAGACGTCATCGGAGCCGTTGGACGCACGCGCGCGCGCCAGTACTTGACCACGTTGCAAGCTGCGGTGCGGGCAGATTCGAGTCTCTGGTCCCCGAATGTGTCGTATGCACTCGCCGCGTTGGGGGACAGCGCCGGATTCGAACACCTACGAGCGTATGCCGCGACGCCGCTGGACGACAATCAGGCGAACATGCTCTCGCAGGGCTGGCGTGTGCGGAGCATCGAGGCCGCCGAGCGTCTCGTGATGCTTCGGGATACGAGCGTCGTCGGTATTCTCTCGCGGCAAGCATACCGGCAACCAAATGCAACGCTGTATGAGCTTCTGCACGAAGCCGCGCCGCCGGCGGTTTGGCGGGCCACGTTGGCTGATGCCATTCCGGATCCACGAGGCGTTTCGGAAGCCCTTCGCATGCTCGACGCATTGCCGCCCGAGCAACTCGCTCCCGATTCCGCTACTCGACGCGTTGTCACGCGCTTGGCGCGACGCGCGTACGAGCTTCCGCCGAACTTCGACAGCAGCGTCACATACCAATCCGGTTTGTCGCCGGCGCGAGCGACGGACATCATGCTCGCACTCGGCGACGGCAGCTCGATCCCAACGTTGATCTCGGCGCTCGCCGAGGAGCGATGGTACCTCGACGCAACGGTGACGCTCATCGAACTGACGGGCATCGATTCCCTTCCCGTTCCGCCGAAGACAAACGCGGCGCAGCGCACACGCGCGCAACGATTTTGGCGCGAATGGTGGCGAGATAACGAACCCCACTTTCGTCCGGTCGATCGTGATGCCGGCGTGGAGGCACTGCGGCGGTATCGCGATCGATGGATCGGGCGCGCCGAGTGATACCAGGAGAAAACAACCAGAACTCTACTTTCAACATGGCGAAATCACCGATGAGCGCGCGCGTGCCGGCGCCTGCATTCGCGCCATCATGACATCATGAGGACGCTCCCCAGTGTGCTTCGCCGCCTTCGCTTGCGAGTAGCAATTGCGACGGCGACGCTCGTGCTTCCGATGCTGTGGTTGGTCGCGGCGCGCTCGACGACGGTTGGCCCGAGGCCGACGGCGCTGCGTGATTACGCCGTGTGGACACTGCCGGGAGTGTTGGTGGCGAGCGATCTCGCGACGGCGTTGATCCCGCCGGGCGCCGCGCTTCAGTTCGCGCTTGGCATCGCGGTGCCGCTCAACCTTCTGCTGCTGGCGGTCGTCACGCTGATCGCCCTGTTCCCGGCATGGTACGGGGCACCCCTGATTTTTCTACTCGCCGCGCTGCCAGCGTTGCTGCTGACGTTTGTCATCGCGTATGGTGCTCGCGTGTTGGTGTATCGCAGCATGCTCGAGGTGCATCGCGTCCTCGACGAGCCGGGCCGGGCGGGGACCAGAGCGTGGGGGGCGGGACTGCTCGCCGCACCCTTCGTCCTCGCCATCGGCTGTTCGCCGATCGTCGCGAACAGGTACGTGGATTGGCACCCCACCGCTCCGCCTGCTGCTCCGGCGGTACACGTCGCGTGGGCGATTGAAGCATGCGCCCAACGATACGCGGCGGCGCATGCGGGAACATTCCCCCCGACGTTGAACGAGCTCGGACCGTCGGGCACGAGGTGCCTCACGCGATTGCCGATGGAAGGCCGAGTCGACGGCTGGCGCGTGCTGTGGCGCGGGGTCGGCCAGCCTCAGCTCGTTATTCGCGAGCACGTTCATCCCTTCGCCACGTACCGCAGCTATTCCATCGACCAATCCGGAACGTTGCGCGGCAGCGGCTATGCATCGCGTGACGCCGGTGCACACGATCCGGCGATCGCCAGCCCGCCGCGCCGGCTTCAGCAGATTCGCGAATGCATGCAACGACTGTTGCGAAGCGGACGACGCTTGCCGACGTCACTCTATGGAATGTACCTGTTGCGCGCGAACTGCCCGATTCTGGACGGCGCCGTCTGGAACGTCGGTGGTGACTCGAACGTCGCCGAAACGCGCGTCCGGTTCGTCGACACGCCACAATCAGAATTCTATGAAGTCTATCGCTATGCGTATCGGCCGTGGCTCAACTCGGACGGCGGAGTGGACAGCGCCGTCGTCACGGCGCGTCCCTCGAGCTACGGAACCACTGGACTTCGAAGCTATTCGCTCACGCCCGACGGTAGCGTGCGTGCGACGCCCGAAGACCGTGCCGCCAACGAACACGACCCGGCCGTTCCGCTCTGCGCCAGCTCAGCAGCCTATGCGTGCGCGGAGAGCCCCGTTCCAACGAACCAGGGGATTTCGACGCTGGCGGCGGCGTTCGTTCGGGTGCAGCCCACCTGGAAGGTGACGCTGGCCGCCGTCGCACGGTCTAACGCGTCAGCTGCTGCGCCTACGTTGCTCGTCACCCGAGACGATGTCGTCGTCGTCACGGGAAGAATGGGAACGTTCGCGTACGATGCCACCGGCGTGAAGCAGTGGGAACGCCCTGACATCGAACCTCGCGTAGCCGGCGCGACGGCCGCAGCTGACGGCGTCGTAATCATCGACTCCGCCGCCACGCTGCACGCGCTCGATACCAGCGGTCGCGAACGCTGGCGTGCCCCGGTTGGAATTTCACAATGGCTACCGCCCGTGGTATTGCACGGTATGACGTATGTCGGTGGCGGCCGCGCATTGACGGCATTCACGCCTCGCGGGGACCGTGCCTTTACGGCAACCGTCGACGGCTTCATCGAAGACGCGGCCGGAGCGGCCGACGGCGGCATCTATCTATTCGTCGACGGGCCCCCGCGCCTCGAGCACTTCACGAAAGCGGGCGTGCGCGATGCTACGGTGGCAGCGGATTCCCTCACGCACTGCTCGGCCGGTGAGCGTGGCCCATCGTTGACTGCCTGCTCACGCTCCGCACCAACTTTTCACGCGCGCCTGGATCGGGGCGGCGCGAGTCGATTCCTGCACAGTCGATTGCCGATGGGGCAGGCCCCACTACCGCTGCATTTCCTCCGTGCATCGCAGATCAACGCCAAGGGCACAGCTTTCGTGGTCGATTACGAGCAGCTCCGCGCTATCGCGCCGGATTCCTCACAACGATGGGACATCGCGCGAGCCACTGAGGTGCCATCGGACGAGGTCAGCGGAGCAGTCGTTACGCCGGCGGGTGACGTGGCGTTTGTCGTGTCGCGGTTGACGAATCTCACCACGCTCGAGTGGTCGTTGGACGCCTACGACGACGAGGGGGCCCCGCGCTGGACAGCGATCCTGCCGGGCCGGCCGATGTATTCACGCCCAGCCCTTGGACGCCGTGGAATGTTGTACATCGTCAGCTCCGATTGGGTGCTCATCGCGTTTCAGTCACCGCGGTAATGCTCATTCATACGATGCTCCGGGTGACGCAAGGCGAGTGCGCGGCCGCGTGTGATGTCCCCGCCGGAAGTCTCAATACGACCAGCTGATGTCATCTGCATCGAGAGCAAGACAGGACTCTGCGTCGCTCGAAGCTGTAATGATCGTCCTCCTCGCAACCGTGATCGGTTTAGGCGGATACGCCCTATGGCTCTCGAGCCTCATGGGCGAACACTGGTGGTCGACCTACATCTGGCGCACGTACGTCGCTCTCGCGGCCGCACTGGCGGTATCGGATCTGGCGCTCGTGACGGCAAATGGCAAGCGTGCGCGCGCACTCGTCCGCGGCCTCTCATTCGGTGCAAGCATTGTATTGCTCGTGGCGCTCCCGGTGCTGGTCGCCATCCCATTCCTACCGACCATTCTTCGGAGTCCGGCACACGCGGCTGAAGCGTGCTTCGAGCTCTTTCGAGTACTCCAACAACCGCACTTCCTGCTGTGCATCACCGTTTCTCGGGGATGGTTGATTCGCGCGCTCCTGCGAGACGAAACGACGGCAGAGGATGACGGGTCATGGTACCGCGGCGTTGGTCTTTCGCCGGCGGTGCTGTTCGTGGGCCTGTCGCCGGCCTTTGGCAGCATCTACGTCAACTGGCATCCGAGCCCTGCGCCCGCCGCCGCCGCCATTCGCTCCGCGCGCGTGGTGATGAGCTGTGCTGAGGTATACGCCGCCCGCCACGCCGGCCATTATCCCCACGAGCTTGGAGATCTCGCCAGAGGTGACAGTGCGTGCGTGACGCCTGGCCTCGCGGGCGCCGACAGCGCTGGCTTTGCGCTCGGCTTTCACGGCGGCGTGCAACCGCGCCTGCTCATTCGTGACAGAACGGCTCCCCTTCGGACATATCGTAGCTACTTCTCCGATGTCTCCGGGGTGTTGTTTACCGCGAGCTACGCCCACCGTGACGCGCGCCCATCCGACTACGCCATTGGCCCCGCGAACAACCTTCGCGTGCTCCGCGGTTGCCTCGAGCGCGCGAGTACACTCGAGCCGCGCCACGTTCCGGCGTCGTTGTGGGACCTGAGTCCCAACCGATCAGCGTGCTCCGAGCTCCAATTTGCGAAATGGCTCGGCGACGGGGATACGACGATCGCCGAGTTGCTGATCTCCATGAATGATCGCGGTTCGAGCATCGATGAGACGTACCGTTTTGAATCTCATGCGTGGCTCGATGGAAGGGGGCACGTCGACAGCATAGACGTGTCCGCGCGGCCGGCGGACTACGGGCGCAGCGGGATCGCGAGTTACTTGCTCACCTGGAGTGGTGAGATCCATGCCACGTCGCACGATCGTCCAGCCACTCGCTCCGACCCTCTCGTCCACGCCTGCGATGTCACGTCAGGTGTGCCGTGCGCGCCGGGAGTTTCGGTGACGGTCGACTACCGTCCTGCGGCACAACTCGCGCGTCCGGCGGTCGCGACTCTTGTGAAGTCGGATCCGTCGTGGCAAGCGCGGCTGGTCGCGCCGCGCGCGGAACGCGTACTCATATCGTATCCGCTCCCGCCACTCGTGACTGTGGACCATTCAGTCGTCGTAACGACGACCGTTGGTACCTTCGCGTATGACGTGCACGGCCGCCGGCTATGGGCGCGCCCCGACCTCATTACGGTAAACGCCGGCGCGTCACGAGGGCCCGGAAAAACAATCCTCATCGTCGACTCGTCGGGCGTGCTGCACGCGCTCGCACCAGGCGGCGTAGACACGTGGCGTGTGACGTTGGGCCGCCAGCCTCGATTCCCACCACTATGGTCCGGGAAGATGATTTTCGTCGTGTCGGACACCGTCGTGACCGCGGTCTCCGCGCGTGGAGAAATCCGCTGGACGCATCCGTTCAGGGACTACGCGTTCGGCGTCGCGGCAGCCGATGACGGCGGCATGTACCTGCATCGCGCCGATCAACTGGAACATCTGTCGGTCAACGGGATGAGAGATGCCTCCGCACCTATCAACTCTCTCCGCCCGTGCGCGAGCGATTCCGCCAGGAGACAGGGACCGGTGCTCTCCGCATGCGGAGATAGCGGATTCCGCGCCGTCCTGTGGCCGTCCGGCGACCGCCGACTCATGCGCTTCCCCGAGGAGTCTGGGCCACAGCGCGAACGTGAAGTCCTCGTCTCGACGTCAGCCATTCGCGATGACGGAACGGTGCTCGACGATCGGGATCACGAACCAGTTCGGGTGATCGCGCCCGATATGTCGATCCGATGGCGCGTTCCGGGCAATCCGGCGGAAGTCTACGTCAATCCGGTCGCCGTTCGATCATATGTCGCCTGTTTGGTGTCCGACGGGCGCGTTGCCTGGATAGATGAGAACGGCGGTGAATTCGCGACAACCGATCTGGGAAAGACTGGCGATCGTTTCTCAAAGCTCGCAGCCGACGCCGACGGCAGCGTTTACGTGCTGGCCGACAACGGGACCTTGTTCGCGCTGCATGCACCGGAGAAGCCGAGCCCAAGACGTTGATGACCCCTTATCGCACGGCCACGACCAGCCCGCGCATTGCGGAGCCGATGGTAACCGCATACCCTTCCCCGAATCACCTACGGTGAAGAGGATGGCTGAACAACTGCCGCTGATGAAGGGCACCGTCGACATGCTGGTGCTCAAGGCATTGAGCTGGGGGCCGATGCACGGCTTTGGCATCGCGACTTGGCTCGAGCAACGGTCGAGCGGAGCCCTTGGGCTCGATGACAGCGCCATGTACCAGGTGCTCCACCGCCTCGAGGGACGCGGCTTCGTCGAAGCCGAATGGGCGGTCACGGACAACAATAGAAACGCCCGCTATTACAAGCTGACGCCCGAAGGCCGGGCCTATCTGCGTGAGACGACGGCCAATTGGCTGCAATACAGCGCGTCCGTCACTTCGATCGTCACGTCGCGATCCAAGGCAGTGTGAGGAGAGTCGGTCGGAATGCTTCCGCGCTCGCGCCGCCGCGTGTTCCGCATCCCTCCCGATCGCGCTGCCGAAATCGACCGTGAGCTTCAGGACGAGCTGACCGCCCACCTCGATCTGTGCATCGCGAAGTTCGAGTCAGACGGGTTACCCCGCGATGAGGCGGAACGGCGCGCTCGCGCACGGTTTGAACCCAATGAAGACATCCTCAGCCGGCTGCAACCGTCGGCGCGCCGGCGCGAACGGCAAGTGCGGCGCCGTGACTGGCTCGGCGGTCTCTCCCAGGACATTCGATTTGCGCTGCGCCGGCTACGTTCGGACGCACGGCTGACGAGCGTCGTCATCTGCATGCTCGCGCTCGCGATTGGCGCGAATGCCGGCACGCTGCAAATTGCCGAACGGTTGCTCCTCGACGCGCCATCCAGCCCACCGGCGGCGGAGTACGTCGCCCGGCTGCTCGTCGGCACAACGATCGGACCCGCCAGCCACAGCTCGCCGTTCCTATCGCTAGCGGGCTATCGTGCGCTGCGATCGGCTCAGGCAGTCGCGATGGCTGGCGCGTATACGCCGGCACGAGAACGCACATACGTGCTCGACGGAAAGAGCGGTACGCTGCGATACGCGGGCGCCACTAGCTCGTTGTTCGATCTTCTCGGCGCGCAAGCCATGCGCGGGCGGCTGCTTACACCGGCTGACGATTCCACGTCGGCCACCGTACATGCCGCGATCGTCAGCGCCGCATTTTGGCGTGCGCACGACGTCGCGATCGGAAGCCGTGTACGCATCGGCCAGGATGAATTCACGATCGCCGGCGTTGCCCCGCCGAATTTCGTCGGTGCGGAAGTCACCCGAGTTGACGTGTGGATCCCTCTCGAGAACGCCCTCCAGCTGGAGTTCACGCGTACGGATTACGAGCTTCCGGATTTCGTCAGCGTGCGCGCCCTCGTGCGCCTGCGAAGCACCATTCCGCGGCACACAGCCGAACGCGAGCTCACGGCGGCATATCGCGCGGCGCTCGGCGCGAGCCAAACGCGAGTCACGCTCGCGTCCATCGTTCCGCAACAGGACGATGACTACCGTGCGGTGGCCAACACCTCGTTGTTGGTCTGGATCGTTTCGGCCATGGTGTTGCTCATCGCGTGCGGAAACGTGGCGGCATTGCTTTCGGCGCGCGAGGCGAGCGCTCGCTCCGACGTCGCCGTCCGGCTCGCGCTCGGTATTACGCGCCGCCGTCTGTTGCAGCAGAGAGCAGCCGAGAGCGCATGTCTGCTCATACCGGTACTCGGTGCGGCATTCGCGGTCGCGCGCCTGACCGAATGGTTGATCTACCATTTCCTTCTACCGCAAATCGCCGAGTCGTTCGCCCCGTCACGAAGCGTCCTGATCGCCATCGCTCTAATGGCGATCATCGCGGCCGCCGCGACGACCGTCCCGCCGATCGCCATCGCGCTTTCGACATCCGTGCGCGACATGGCCCGAGACAATACGCCCGCAATGCATTCGCCGGGTCGCAGACGAAGCTTCTTCGTCGTACTCCAATTGGGCTTTGCGCTCGTACTCGCGATCGCCGCCACGCTTTTTGTTCGCAGCGTGCGCGCGGTTGAGCGCGTGGTGCTCGGATTCGACGCCGACCGTCTGGTCGCTGCGCAGGCTGACCTGCCCGACTCCATGGCAGCGTCGCAAATCATCGGCTACTGGTCGGACGCCGCCCGTCGCGTAGGCCGAATACCAGTTGTTCGGGCAGTCAGCATTGCGACGTCACTACCCTACGGCGATTCCCAAGGCGGCACCTTTCACGTCGACCATGCCGCAGGGTCCAAGACGGCTGTCGGTTTCGGAGCACCAATGACCGGCGTCGATACGGCGTACCTCACGACGATCGGCGCGCGGCTCGCCGCCGGACGCTTTTTCACGGCCGCCGATACGATCGGAGGCCGCGGCGTCGCGATCGTGAACGAGCAACTCGCGACGAGCGTCTGGGGGAAGTCCAGCCCCCTTGGGGCGGTGTTGCAACTTCCCGATGGCGCCGGGCCGGTGGAAATCGTGGGCGTGATCTCCGACATCAAAGATGGGCCGATGTCGGGCGCAGGCATTCCGCGCGTTTACATGCCGCTGCGGCAATGGCACTGGGCGATCGGTGTGCGTGGCGTCGAGCAGATCGCGCTATTGGCTCGCGTCGATGGCAGTGTGCGGCTCGCGTCGGATTCGATCGGCGCGGTTCTGCGTCATGGCGCCCCCGCTACTGGCGTTCCGTTCGTGCGCCCCGTCAGTACGCTGCGCGACCGCAGGCGGGAGGAATGGGCACTCGGCGCACGCCTGTTGGTGCCGTTGGCATTGCTCGCGCTAACGATCGCGCTCGTCGGCATCTACGCCGTCGTCGAGTACTCTGTCGTGCAGCGTCGTTTCGAGTGGTCGATTCGTGCCGCCATGGGCGCGTCACCCAACGAGATCATGACACTGATCCTGCGGCAGGGAGGTTCGCTGGCGTTCGGGGCGATCCTGTTCGGGCTCTCGTTGGCGTTCGTACTGACGCCGCGCCTCGCGCCGCTGCTCTTTCGCGTTGGGCCGCACGACGTGCCGGCGTACGCGTTGGCGATTGGATTGACGGGTGTCGCCGCGTTCGCGGCGATCATCGTTCCCGCTCGCCACGCGGCCGGGGCCGAGCCCGCGGCCGCGTTACGTGCGCCGTGAGCCGTTCCGTTTCCTGCCGGAGCATTGACTTCGGGGGATAGGTTCACGGCGAAAGCACCATAAACCTCCGCTGGGAACGGTTGCCTGGTTGCGTGCCCATGGTACACCGTAGAATATTACCCGTAGTTCACACGGGTACCGTCTGGTCTAGTCTGTGATTTGCTCGCACGATTCCGCCGCGCCACAGGACGACGCCCTCGCGCGCATGGACGTGGGCGCCGAGCCGGCGCTCGCCGTCCGTCTGTTGGCGAAGCGTTGGACGATCGCGATCGTTGACGCGCTTCGACATGAGGACGCCCGCTTTGGCGAGCTCCAGCGCGCGTTGCCCGGCGTCAAGCACAAAGTTCTCACCCAACACCTTCGCCTGCTCGAAGCACACGGCGTCGTCGCGCGCGTCGCCGCGACCGAGGACCATGTCCGATACCATCTGACCTCGCGCGGCGCGGCACTCAGTCCGATCATTGCGGCCCTGCGCCAATGGGATGAGGGCTCCGCGGCTGACGCGGCGGCATACCCAGGAGCGGAGTAAAGGAGACAATACCCATCAGACACAAAGTTTCGCGTGGTATCGCGCGCTATCGCCGTATATACTCCGGGTAGCCAAGCACGGGTATTCCGACGGACGACACCGGTGCTCCCACCACCACACACCCCCGTGAGGTCGCATGGCAAGCTTCATCGCGCGCCTCGGTTTCGGCATCCTCGCCTCCACGAGTGCCGCCCATCAGGCGGCCGCGCAGGCCCCGGTCGCGTCCGGCCACGGCTACGCGTTCGTATTCACGAACGACTCGAGTGCCGCCGTCTCGGCGACGCGCCCCGGCTATCGAATGTGGATTCGCGCCATTCCCGGCCTGACGCGAATTCAGTTCTCCGGCGACAGCGTGCCCGACCCAACGCCGGCATATTCGATCGTCGACGGCAAGACGCGGATCGCATACGTGCCCGCGAAGGAGCACGTGCTGGAAGGATCGATCGACGCCTACGGCGGTGCCATGGGCGCGTTGGCGTGGCCTCCCGAACATACCGATCAATATCGCGAGATCGAGCTCCACGATGTTGTCGTCTCGAACACGGACTCGCTGCTCGGCCGGCGCGCCGAGCATCGCCGCTATTCGCTCGCCTACCTCGAATGGAACGTTCGCCAACGGGAGCAAGCGGATTGCTGGTACGTCGAGCTGCCCGCAACGCTGCGCGACGCCGTCGACCACGCCGCGCACTTCTTCGGCATTAGCAAGATCGTTCCGCGGAACCGGCTGGAGAGCGCAATCTGGGCCGTCAGCGCGCGCACACCCGTGAAATGCACCTATGAACGCCTATATGATGGTGGCGCGCAGTACGGAATCCGCACGACGCACGAGACCTGGTCGGTCTCCGACGTCCGGACGCGGGATTTCGAAGCGCCGGAGTTCGCTATTCCGGCACTGCCGCGTGTCCGCTCGCCGTACAAGCCAGGAGTGCTGAACCCCTGAAGCCTGATCGCCGGACAACGGTGAACTCTTCCGACCCCAACCTGCACCGATGAGCCGAACGACGATCCGGAACGTTTCCATCCTCGCCGCCATCCTCGCGGCGAGGATGGTGTATGACGCTGGCCACCACGAATACCACTACACACCCCCGAGTGACTATGTCGTCCTCGGGTTGCTCATTACGCTTGCCGCCGGGCCGTACGCGGGGTTCGCTTACGCCGCGAACACGATCGCCCCTCGGCGAGCTGGATTTGCATGCGGATTCACATTGGGGGTCACCGTCGTGGGGTTCGTGCTGATGACATCGCCGCTCTTTCTACTTCTCTCAATGGTACTGTTGTACTCCGGCGGCGCCGGGAGTAGCGTGGGCGGCGTTCTTGCGGTCACGGAGAACTCCGTCGCTGCGTTCGCGAAGATATTCAAGGGTGGGGCGAGCATTCCTATCGCGCTCCTTCTCGTCGCATCGAATATTTGGCTGACGCGCTCACTGGGTCGCCTTGTCGTCGGCAGTGATCGGACCCAATCCGCCTGGCGCGACTACCGAGCGCTCGGGTTCCTGGCCGGCGTCGCCGTCTTGTTGATTGTCGGCGCGGGTTTGCGTTTTCACGCGAGCCTCATCTACCCCGTGCTGCCTTGAGGGACCGTGCCCTCGTGCACCACCTACAACGATGCGTCCTGCCCCATCGAGAGTCCCTCTTCCCATGCGATCAACGATAGTCGCCGCCCTCATGCTCGTTCCGGCGACCGTGGCGTCGTCACAGCGGTGCGGCGAAGCGGTGAATCTGCCCGAGCTGCAGGCTATTCTTGGCGGCGACGATGAAAGGCTCGTCGCGTGGGATCAGCTCTACCGTGCGTGCGCGATCGGCGGCGAAGCGCTGCGAACGACGCTGCGTGAGCTCGAAGGGAACGCGGCTCGCCCCGCTGGCGTCCGTGCCGAAGCCGCGGCGTGCCTGGCGCGGCTCGGAGAGGACAGTGCTCTCGCACCCGTGATTCGTGGACTCGAAACGACTCGCCTGCCGACCCTGTACATCGCTGCGCTCGCGCGCGCGAACACACGAGCGTCGACGGCTGCGCTGATCAACTACATGAGTGACAAGCAAGACGACCCCTCGAGGATCGTCGACTTCGGCGACGCGAGCGAAGATCCGATTTACGATGGGTTACGCGCGCTCGAGCGGCAGTTTCCGGATGGGCCAACCTCGCAGCCTGTTCGCCAACCGCTGGCGTCCGTCATTCGAGAATGGCAAACGTGGCTCGCGAGCGACGCGGCACATGGCCGCGCTCCTCGAATCGAGTCGCGCGTGGCGAATAATCCGTATGATCGTTGCCTCGCACGGCTCGCCGAGTGGGGGTTTCCCGATGCGCTGCTGGGCTTGAATGCGCGAGACACGAGCGGCTCGCTGGCGAATCTGTTCCGTGAGCTCGCGCATACGGATCTCGAGTCATTCGAGCAACCGTATCTGCCGGGTGAAGAAGCGCGGACGATCCTCGCGCAGCGCGGCGATGAGCGCGAGTTTCGCCGAATCGTGGCGACGCTGCGCACCTCGCAATACATCGGCGCGCTGGCGGCGCTGGAGTATATCGGCGGCTTGAACAGCGTCGGCGCGGTGATCGCGTCGCTCGACCTGAACGGTTTCATGCCCGGCATGACAGGTGCGCAACGCGACGAGGAGGGACGCCGGTATCGGGCCTACGCGTTCGGTACGCTCTCGAAGATGGTCAAGCACCCGCCGGTGCCCGAAACCGCGGACGCGAACAGCGAGAATGTCGCGCGCTGGCAAACGTGGTGGGCCGCGGGACCCGCCGAGAGCGTGCTGGCACCGCCCCGGCGACCCGTCCCCTAAAACGCCATGTCATTGTCTGGCGACAACGAAACTGCCCGGCCTTTTCGGGTCGGCAACAATGACCCATCCCGGGTTGACATTGAGCACCCATCCGCTGCCCTCGATGCGACGGGCGTCCGGCGCCAGAGCAATATTCGGCGGCAAGGACACGACGATCGACGAAAAATCATTCGCGACGAGCACGCCGTTTTCGGATACGTCGAGCGAGCCCCACGGCGCTCCGAAATTTCCGAACGGATATACGACCCGCTGGCGGTCGAATGCGATGAGGCTGTTCGGATCGTATCCCCACCGCAGCGAGTCGCGAGTCTGATGCAAGGTGATCACCCGTCCGTTCACGAACCGGTCGGTGAAGTCGCGCATCATTGGCGCCCGGGTTGAATCGCGCGCCGCTTCAGCGCGGTCGATATCGGCGAATCCGTACATCGGCGCCCGCCGTCGTGCCTCGGTGATGATGTCGCGCGGCGGGCGAAAATGGATGGCCTGAGCCAGCATGGCTGTCAGATCGCGCTCGCGAGCCACTCGGGTTCTCCAGTCCGGCGCGAATTCATCGAGCAGAAGACCGAGCGCCGGTCCTGTCCCGTACGCAAAGCCGCGGACGAACGACGGAGTCGTGCGCTCGAAATTGAGAACGTGTTGCGCCACACGCCCGCGCCCTACGCCGAGCTCCCGCATGGCCAGCACGTGTCCCGTGTATTCCGGAAGTCCCTCCTGCATCTCGAGCAGCGCCTCCGTGCTGTCTGCGCCGGGATACTTGGCGCGCCGCGCGAACCGGAAGAGCAGCGCGCCTTCGGCGTCTCGCCGCATGGTCGCCGTGTCGGCGTCAGAAAGCGCGGCGGCCAGCGCGCGGTACTCGAGCCGTAACCAGGTCCGACCCTCGCGAAAATCGAGATGGTTGTTGAGCGCGTCCGTGGCGTTCAGGCCGAGCGCGGACTGTTCGCGATGAAAGACCTCGTGCATGACGAGCCGGACGCGATCGTAATGGTCGCTCGGCAACGGAAGCGCAACCATCGTCCACGTCCTGTCGCCCCACTTGAACGCCGTGTTTGCGACAAACTGCCCGTCCGGCAGCGTCGTGACGAACGCCGAGCCATACGGGAGATAGTGACGACGCGGAACGGTGTCGTTCGCGACGACGATTCTCGTTTGTCGATCGGCGAGCGCGATTGGCCCACACAGGGAACGCCCCCAAAGCGTGCCGGCATCCACCCGACAGGCGTGTTCGGCATCCGCCAGCCCGGCGAGCGCGGTGACGGTGTCGAGCCGTTGCGCCCGGCCGCGAGCGGCATGGGCGAGTATCGCGGCAATGCCGAGCCAATAGCGAGAGACGATCATGCGCGACCCTACCTCGAGACGGTTCACCTTGACGACTCGAGAAAATACGCTCTCTATCCAGACTGTCAATAGAGACTCTGTACTGAGAGCGATGGCGACCCGACGCCGACACACCTCGCGGTGCGTGCGTCGCGTGTCGATGCGTCCTGCCTATCCGGCGACGGCGTACCCGCGCGTCCCTTGACACGACATTAGGTCTTCAGTAAACCTAGTAGGTGTGCCGTAAATCTATTTGCTGCAGACGGAGATACGAATGACCAAGGAGCGCGCCACACCACGCCACGCACCGCTCGCGACGCTGTCGTATTACGTCCTGCTCGCACTCGCCGAGCGACCGGCGCACGGATGGGCGATCATCAAGCGGATCCGCGAGCTGACGGACGACGCCTCGAACCCAAGCTCCGGTTCGTTGTATCTCGCGATGGCGCGGCTCGAAGATGATGATTTGATCGTGAAGACGACCGCGCCGCCCAACGAAGACGAGCGCCGTGGCTACTACAAGCTCACCGCCGCCGGCCGCCAGGCTGCCCGCGAGGAATCGCAGCGCTTGTCGCGCCTCGTTCGGCATGCGCGCTCCCTCGACTTGCTCGGAGAGTCGCGGTGAGCGCGCCGCGGCCGACGGGTGAGCGCATCGCGTCACGCTTGTACGGTATCGCCCGGTACCTTGTCCTCCCCGAATGGCTCGACGAGCGAATGGGTGATGACTTGCAAACCACGTTCGAGGAGCGCATGGCGTCCACCCGTTCGATGCTCGGCTGGTGCGTCGAGCTCTCGCATGAGATCGCGGGCCTCCTGCGCGCTGGCCTCACCGCCCGTTTCACCCTCGATCACGTCTCGCACGACGTGCGCTTCGCCCTGCGCGCAATGCGTCGCCATCGGGCCGTCAGCACACTCGCGGTGCTCACGCTCGCGGTCGGCGTCGGCGCAAGCACGTCGATGTACAGCGTGATCGATTCGGTGCTGCTCGAGCCACTGCCGTTCGATCACCCCGAGCAGATCGTCATGGTCAACCCCACCATCGTCGATTGGCGCAACAACCCCTCGCTCAGCAGTGCGTGGCAACACGGCCGGTTCAGCCCACCGGAAGTTCGCGCATGGATGGCGCAACAACACAGCTTCCAAGCGGCCGGGGCGTACTTTCAAACCTCGGCGCGCCTGCTTCTCGGAACAGGATCGGAGAGCGTGCCGATCGTCGGCGTCTCCGACGGATTTTGGACCACGTTGCGTGCGCGACCGGCCATTGGTCGCCTGCCGAGCAAGAACGAGGACGACTCCGTCGCCGTCGTCACCCACGCGTTCTGGCAATCTCACCTCGGCGGCGATAGCGCCGCAATCGGACGCAGTCTCCGCGTCGACGATCATGCGTTGCGCGTGATCGGGGTGTTGCCGAAAGACTTCGAGCTCATTGGCGTCGGCGGCGATCTGTGGCTGCCGCTGGACCTTCACGGGCCCGAGCTGGGCAATCATTCGCTGAAGGCCATCGCGCGCCTACGCGACGGTGAGACGGTCGCGCATGCGGCGGACGAGATGACGCGCATCCTTCGTGGTGTTGACGCTGTCGATGCGAAGCATCCCGTGCATACGGCGTACATCGTGTCCCCGGTGAGCGAGGCGACGAGCGCGGTTCGCGGTCCGCTCTGGGTCCTGATGACGGCGGCGGGGGTATTGCTCCTTGCCGCGTGCGCCAGTGTGGCGCTGCTCCTCTTGGGCAGCGGCGCCGATCGCGCGCGTGAGCTTGCCGTGCGGCAGGCGCTGGGCGCGAACAAGCGGCGCATCGTCGGCCAGTTGCTCGCGGAAAGCATCACGTTGAGCGCCGCCGGCGCGGTGGCCGGACTCGCCGTCGCGGCCGCATCGATCCGCGTCCTCGTTGCGACGACGCGTGCTGGGGTGCCGCGGATTCAACACGCGGCGGTCGATCTCCACTCGTTCGCGTTGGCGGCGCTCTTGGCGCTCGCGACGGGAGTCCTCGCCGGGTGCGTACCGGCATTCTCACTTTCACGCGTCGACGCCGGCGAGTCGCTTCGCGCCGGTGCGACGACGGTGCGAACCGGCCGCCTCCAGCGCGCGATTGTCGTCGGCGAGCTCGCATTGGCGACGGTGCTGCTCGTGGCCGCGGGAATGTTGACGCGAACGATGGGTGAGCTCCAACGCGTCAACCCGGGGTTCGATCCAAGCGACGCGTTCGCGCTCCGCTTGGATCTGCCCTTTGACCGATTCTATCGGCGCGGCGTCCCCGCCGACTCGAGTGCCGCGCTCGCCGGTGCGTATATCGGCCGGCTCACCGATGGGTTGCGCACGATCCCCGGCGTCGCCGATGTCGCGACCACGACGATCATGCCGTTCTTCGGCGGCCGCGCCACGAATACCGTCGAACCGGAAGGCTATCGTCCGGCGCCCGGAGAAGTCGTCGACGTGGCCCGCCATTTCGTGAGCGCGAGCTACTTCTCCATTCTGCACGTTCGTGTGCTGCAAGGCCGGCTGTTCTCGCCACAGGACGAACGCATGGATGCCGGGCGCGTGATGATCGTGAGCGACGCGTTCGCGCGCCACTTCTGGCCGGACGGCCGATGGATCAGCCGCGCCGTCGGACTCTGGGGCGCCACGTATCGAGTCGTCGGCGTGATCGGCGAGACGCGCGAGCAGAATCTTCGCGGGGACGACGACAAGTTCAAGTTCTATGTACCCGCGCGTCCGGACGGCAATTTCCCCAGCAACTTTCTGCTGCGCACGAACGCGTCCGCGGCGACGCTCGTCCCGATTCTTCGAGAGCGACTTTCGAAGCTCGATCCGGACATCGTCATCGGCTCGGCAGTGCCGTTGCGCGAGAGGATGGCCGAGACGCTTGCCGACGACCGCTTTCGCATGAGGCTCATGAGCATTTTCTCGAGCGTGGCCGCGCTCTTCGCGCTGATCGGTGTCTACGGCGTCACGAGTCGTTCGGTCGCGCGGCGGCGGCGCGAGATGGGGCTGCGCGCGGCCCTTGGAGCACCCGCCGGTCGTCTGACGATCATGGTGCTCCAGGAGGCCGGCGCGGTCGGCGCCGCTGGAGCGTTGGCCGGCGTCGGCATCGCGATCGCTGGGAGCCGCGCGCTGGAGCGCATGATCTGGGGTGTTCCACCTATCGATCCGATCACCTATGGCGTCGTGTTCGGTGTACTGGTCAGCGCGGCATTGCTCGCCGCACTCGTACCGGCGCGGCGCGCGGCGGCCGCCGACGTCATGCAGGCACTACGAACCTGAGGTGATCGGGTCCACGCACCGCATGATCTATCGACGGCGTCGAGGCGAGGTCGCGGCCATCATCGCATCCGGCAACAGGAACCCTCACGACGCTACTCAGTTCGCAGAGCGATCATCGGATCCGCTTTCGCCGCCCGCCTCGCCGGCCCGAATGCAGCCACCACCGACACGAGCATCATCGTGCCAACGATCGCGGCGAGCGTCACCGGATCCGCGGCCGAGACATCCACTAAGGCCATTCGCATCACTCTTCCCGCCCCGAGCGCCCCCAGCACGCCCATGGCCACACCGATGGCCGCGAGCAGCGCGCTTTCGCCAAATACGAGTCGGAACAACCCCGCGGTCTCGGCGCCCAGCGCTCGCCGAATTCCGAATTCTCTCATGCGCTGCGCGACGAGGAAGCTCACGATGGCGTAAAGTCCGATGAGCGCGATCGCGGCCGCTACCGCGGCGAAGCCGATCATCGCCCCCGTCAACACGCGGTACGGCGCCGTCGCGTTCTCGACCAGCGTCGCGAAGGTCTCGATGTCGGTCACGGCGACGTCGCGATCGAAGTCGTGTACCGTTGCCATCGCACCCCGCGCCACTTGCAGAGGGTCCGCGTGCGCGCGAACGACGAACTGCAACGCGTTCGTCGGTCGCTGCGCGAGTGGCAGATAAATCTCTCCCACGGCCGTCACTCCGAGCGGCCGCCGTGCGTTCGGACGCGTTTCCGCGGCGACGCCCACGATGCGCCAGGGTGTCTTGTCGATGACGAGCGTCTGCCCGATCGGATTGGCGGCGCCGAACTCGATGCGCGCCACGCGCTCGTCGACGATCGCGACGCGCGGCGCATTGGCACGGTCGCTCGCATCGAACGGCCGGCCGCCGTGGATCGAAATGCCGAGCGTGGAGAAGTAATGGTCGCCGGCGACGACGATGCGTGCCGTGCTTTCGTGACGACGCAACTGGGCCGGTCGGCCCGCGACCTCGAACGCCTCTGTCGGCGCGGCGGCCGTGTACGGCAGGCCGAGCGCCGACGAGACGGCGACGACGTTCGGCAGCGCGCCGAATCGTTCGGTGAGGCGCGCCCAATAGAGCGAGTCGGCGCTGGGCCGCCCGGCGGCCGACGGCGGAGCGGTCACGCGAAACGTGAGCGCGTTGTCCGAACGGAACCCATCGTGCGCGGCGCGCTGATTGGCGACGCTCCGCGCGAGCAGGCCCGCGCATCCCAACAAGACGACCGCGAGCGCGATCTCGGCGACGACGAGCCCGCGACGGATGCGCGACACCTTTCCCCCGGCTGACGCGCTTCTCGAATCCAACTTCAAATCCTCGACCAGCCCGCCGCGAGTGAACCGCAGAGCCGGCAACAGGCCAATCGCCACGCCGGTGAACGCGCTCGTGACCAGAGCGAGAGCGAGTGCCCGCCCGTCGAGATGGAGATCGTGCCAGCGCGGAACCGCCTGCGTCACGAACGCGGGCATGAGATCTCTCACAACACGTATCCCGATTGCCGCGACGCCGGCGCCGGCAACGCCGCCGACGATCGTGAGCAGCATCGTCTCCGTGAGCAGTTGCCACACCAGCCGCAGCCGGTTCGCACCCAGCGCGGCGCGAATGGCGATCTCCTTCTGGCGCGCGGTGAGACGCGCGAGCAACAGCCCCGCCAGATTGAGACACGCCGCGCCGAGCACCATGTACGCAACCACGAACAACGGAAGATCATCCGCCCACGACGGCGTCTCCCAATCGGCAAAGCTTTGCGCGTCGAACGATACGCCGCGCAAATCGGCCGGATACTGCGAAACGATCCGCGCGCCGATGATATGGATGTCCGCGCGCGCGGCGTCGAGCGTCGCCCCTGCGGCGAGCCGCGCGAACGCGTCGCCATCGCCGGAGCTGCGATTCGCGGCGGCAGTCTGATCGACGACCAGCGGGGCCCACACCTCGGTTCCCTCGGGCAGCACCGCGCCCTTCGGGACGATGCCGACGACGACGCGCGGCACCCCGTCGATCACGAGCGTGCGGCCGACGACCGTGTTGTCACCGCCGAGCCGTCCGCGCCAGAACGACTCGGCGAGCATGACGACGTTGGCATGCCCTTCGGCGCTGTCGGTCGGCGTAAAGACGCGGCCGAGCATCGGGCGTACGCCGAGGATGTTGAAGAAACCGGAGCTGACGCGAGCGCCCGTGAGCAGCTCGCCGCGCTCATTGCCGCGCAGGACGGCCCGCCACCGGGTGACGAAGGCGAAGCCGGCGAGCGTGTGCGCCGATCGCTGCACGCTCGCAACGTTGCCGGTGGCCAACTCCCCGCAGGCGGCACAGTCGCCATCGGCGGCTTGGCCGACGTGCACGAGAGTCGCCGGGTTCGCGACGTCGAAGTGCACCTCGGAGAGCGTGCGCTCGATCCCGAACATCGTCGTCGTCGCGCCTATGCCCAGCGCGAGAGTCACGATCGTCGTGACGGTAAAGGCGCGGCTTGCGGCAAACTGGCGCCAAGCGTGACGCACGTCTTCGCGAACGGAGTTGAACATTGTGCCTCGAGTCTGAGTCGTCACGAGTGGGCAAACTCGCCGCCCGCCAACACTCTTCATCCGGCAACGGTTCCGGAATTGTTTCAGTCAACGGAACAAACGCCGAACGCGCATTCCGGCTTCGCCGTGGCGAACAACGGGATGGCGACTGAGTCCGGTGTCGCGGCGAACGCTGCATCATCGTGCTCCGCTCACGTCTGGAGTTTCGGCGGCGTGTAACACCCGCGCTACGCACCGCGAGGTGCGGAATGGTGGGCTTGGCCGGCAGGACCGCGAGCAGCTCCGCCATCGTCGGCGTGGTCGCCTCGCCGACGTTGTCGGTGAGCCCGCCGGCGCGGTTGTCGAGCATCGCGAGCGTGATCGCGTGCGCGACGTTCTCCACGTGACCATGCGTCCATTTCCATCGCGGGGCATGACGGTGGGCTTAGATCGTGGCGAGGTTCGCGTTGTCCCGGGCGCCGTATACCTTCGGCAGGCGAAGGATCGTTGCCGGCAATTCGCCGCGCGAAACGAGCGCCTGTTCAGCCAGGATCTTGTCGTAGGAGTATTCTAATGCGGACGGCGAAGCGGCGAATCCTCGCGCAGGGGCGTGGCCGCCGGCGGACCAACCGCGCGCTGGTTGCGCAACGCGCTGCATACGACTTGCGCAATCCGGCGCGTGAGGGTAGAGTCTTGGGCAAGACTCTACCCTCACGCATGCCGATCCTCAAAGGAACCCTCGATCCCCTCGTCCTCAAGACGCTCTCCTGGGCGCCGATGCACGCGTTCGAGATCGCGCGGTGGCTCGAGGAGCGTTCCGCTCACTTCACGATCGAAGACGCGGCGCTCATGCAGGCGCTTCACCGCCTCGAGACGCGGCGACTCGTCTCCGCCGACTGGGGAGTAACCGAGAACGGCCGGCGCGCGCGCTACTACCAGCTCACTGAGGCAGGCCGCGCGCATCTGCGCGCCGAGACCAAACGCCTCACCGAGTACACGAGTGCGCTCACCGCGGTGCTGGCGGCGCGCTCGGCGCGGAGCTAGCGGCGAGTGCGCGATCCGACAATCCGGCCAGGGGTGCGGCGTCTATTCCGCCTGGCCGTGCGTACCGCGCGCACCGCGCGCGACGACGCGGACGAAGAGCTCGCGGCGTTTCTCGACGCGCGCGTCGCCGATCTGATCGCTCGCGGACGCACTGAACACGACGCACGTGGCGAGGCCCTTTCGCGGCTCGGCGGATCAACCTTAAGCGAGGCGCGTCGCCGGCTGCATCAGTCGGCGGTGCGCCGGGAGCGACGGATGAATTGGCGTGATCGGCTCGACAGCATCGCGCAGGATCTGCGGTTCGGTGCGCGGCAATTGGCGCGGGCGCCAGGAGTCACGACCATCGCCGTGCTGACGCTGGCCATCGGTGTGGGCGCGAACAGCGCGATCTTCGCCGTCGTCAATTCGGTGCTGCTTCGCCCGCTGCCTGTTCCAAGGCCCAATGAGCTCGTGGCGATCGGCAAGACCACCGCCATCGACGGACACACGTCCGGCGCGCCGCGCGGCGATCTGTTATCGCTGCCGCTGTACCTCGACCTGGCGCGCGACCATCGCTTCGTGAGCGGACTTGCCGCATCGGGTACCGCTGGTCGGCTCGACGTACGGTTCGGCGACGGCAGCGGTAGCAGCAGTAGCAGCGGTACGAGCGATGAGCACCCGAACGGCCGATTCATCTCCGGCAACTACTTCACGGTGCTTGGCGTGCCCGCCGAACGTGGGCGCGTGTTCGATTCCGACGAAGATGGCGCGGCTGGATCGTCGCCGGTCGCGGTGATTAGCGATTCCTACTGGCGCCGCCGCTTCGGCCAGGCGCCGGACATCGTCGGCCGATCGTTGGCGGTCGATGGGGCGACGGTGACCATCGTCGGCGTCGCACGGCAAGGATTTGCCGGCGACGTCGTCGAGCGGCCCACGGAGATCTGGCTGCCGATATCGATGCAACCGATCCTCCAACCCCACACCGCGCCCATTGCGGACCGCGGCACGTCGTGGCTATTGCTCCTCGGCAGGCGTGCGCGAGGCGTCACGCTCGCGCAGGCGGATGCCGGGTTCACTACGCTGATCCGCGCATCGTTGGTGGCGAACGCCAAGTCAGCAATCGAAGTGGCACGCGCCACGCACGCGCCGATTCTCGTCACCTCCGGGGCGCAGGGATTTTCAGCGGCGCGCGTGACCTTTCGGTCCGCGCTGCTCGCGCTGCAATTCGGGGCGGCGCTGTTGCTCCTGATCGTCTGCACCAATCTCGCAAACCTGCTCGGTGCGCGGGCACTCGGCCGTCGCACGGAGATGAGCGTTCGTCTGGCGCTCGGAGCCGGGCGCGCGCGGGTCATTCGCCAGCTCACGACCGAAAGCGCGCTTCTCGCGCTGCTCGGAGCAGCGGCGGGAATCGTGTTCGCCCGCTGGGGAAGCGCGGCGCTCGTGCGGGCCGCCGCCACGAGTGACTCGCCGGCGGCGATCGCCAGCGGTACCGATGGCGCGGTGCTCGGGTTCGCGCTCGGCATTTCGATCATCGCGGTGCTGGGCTTCGGTTTGCTACCGGCGCTGCGTGTGTCGCGCATCGATCTGATCTCGTCGCTCCGCGGCGGTGGTCGCGCGGTGGTGGGCGCCGGCCGCGTCGGTCGAGTCCCCGTCGGTGCGCTGCTCGTGCCCGCGCAGGTAATGCTCTGTGTCGTTCTGCTCACCGCCGCGGCGCTGCTCGTGCGCAGCCTGGCGAGTGTAGAGGCGACGGATCCAGGGTTGGATCGCGATCATCTCGTGCTGGCGCAGGTGAACGTCAGTCGGCGGGCGATGAACGCCGAGCAGTTCATCGCATTCGCCCGCGAGGTCAGCGACCGTGTTTCGACGGTTCCCGGCGTTCGCGCGGTGACCTACTCGCAGAACGGATTGTACATCGGCAACGACGGATCCGCCGTCGTCGCCGTTCCGGGCTTCAGCGGCAGGACGGCCGAGGACAGCAGCATCAACTACGATCTCGTCGGCCCCGGATACGTGCGCGCGGTCGGTGGCCGCTTGCTGCGCGGGCGCGATATCGACGTGCACGACGACGCGAAGTCGCCGAGCGTCGCGGTCCTGAACGAGTCGGCGGCGCGGTTCTACTTCGGCGGCAAAGATCCTGTTGGACGCGCGATCTACTTCGACCCGAAAGTGCCGACGACGATCGTCGGCGTGATCGCCGACATTCGGGACCATTCGCTCACGGCGCCGGTTGAGCGCCGCGCCTACGCTCCCTACGTGCAGCAGATCGACGGGTCGAGCAATCCCCTTCTGGCGCTCGAGATTCGCACGGCGGGCGATCCCGCGGGCCTCGTCTCCGAAATTCGGCGAACGATCGCCGCTCTCGATCGCGCACTGCCGCAAAGCGATGTGACGCCGCTAACGCTCGCCATGCGCGGTACGATTCGTCAGCAGCGCCTCGTCGCCACGCTCGCAACCGTGTTCGGCGGCGCCGCGCTGCTCCTCGCGATCGTCGGGCTGTACGGTGTGATGTCATATGCGGTCGCGCGTCGAACGGCGGAGATCGGATTGCGCGGCGCGCTCGGCGCCGATCGGACAACTGTCCTCCGATTGGTGCTTGGCGACGGCCTGCGTTTGGCCGGAACCGGTGTGGTGGTCGGCGTGCCGCTCGCGCTCCTTGCGGCGCGAGCGCTGCGCGCCCAGCTGCGCGTCCCCGCGACGGATCCCGTGTCGCTCGGCGCCGCCGTTCTCGCTATCGTCGCCTGTGCGGTTGGCGCAACGCTTATTCCCGCGGTGCGCGCCACGCGAGTTTCGCCGGTGGTTGCACTCACGCACGAGGCGTGACGGCGCAGTCAGGGTGAGCCTGGCGTTCGCGTCTCGGGACTCCGACGATCGCCGCGCGCCGATGCGTCTTCCGCAGGTCTGCGTTCGGGGTAGACCATACGGGGACGACCACTCGGTGAAGAAATTTCCCCTAAGATTCTCGACGTACGCACCACGCGGTGCGTAACTCTCGCGGTTGAAAGTCTTAGTGCGCGGTCTCCTCGCGAACTCGGAACTTCGCCGTCCCTGCGCTGCTTGATGCCGAGACGGTACAACTTTCATCGCGTTCCGGAGCCGCCGAATGCCGCGTCCTCGCCAGATCGTTCTTGCCAGTTTCATAATGCTGTCGTTCGTTGCGTGTGCGCAGCAGGACGTCGCGGCGCCAGGCGTGCTGTCGGCTGGTCAGCGAGCGTTGGCGTCAGGCGGCGTTGCGCCGACCGGCGCCGACCTTCAACTCTCCGGATCGATTCCGTTTGGTTCGCCCAACGTCGGTACGACGTTCGCGTACAGCTTTCAAGTGAAGAACTCGGGGCCCTCGAGCGCCGAAGGAACAACGCTCGTCGACGTCCTGCCGCCGGGGATGCTCTTTGCCCAGGCGCAACTCAATGGCACCGTCATCGCGTGCCCGCAAACCGATCAGACGGTCACCTGCGACTTGGGAACGATCCCGAGCGGCGCCCAATCGATGCTTGTCTTCTTGGCGACCACCCCCATGGTTCCGGTCACCGACACGAACACGGCGACGGTGACGTCGCTCGTCGCCGATCCAAAGACGACGAACAACACCGTCAACATCTTGACGAAGGTGCAAACGCCAAATTTGGGCGGCGTCAAACCTGTGCCCGTGCAGCTGACCGCCTTCTCGTCGTTGCCGGCGGATTTCACGAGTGGAGGTTACACGATCGCCGGCGGCGCCCAAGGGCTGGCATTCGCGTTCGTCTCTGCGGCGACAGGAACGTTCAGCGGACTCGCCGTCGCGATGCACGGCAGCGGAATACCGGGCCGGGCAGGGTTCTGGATCTACGCCGACAATCCCAACAACCCGGGTCACCCTGGCGCGCTCATCAGCGCTGAGGCGTTCGGAACAATACCCGCACTCAACGACGGTACCTACACCGTTGTCTCCGTGTCCCCGATTGGTGCGCCCGTGCTGGTGGCGGGACAACGGTATTGGCTCTTCGGGTTTGGCGCGGCCGGCGAGGGGGCGGCGCAGTGGGATCTCACCGCGAACCTGTTTCTTTCATCTCCCGTCGCGCAGGGATCACCTGGCGGTCCGATATTCCTCGTGCCGGGCAATGGCCTCGGACGCATGGCGGCGTTCATCGTCGGAGTGACTCCGTAGG
Source organism: Gemmatimonadaceae bacterium (assembly GCA_035606695.1). Classification (NCBI taxonomy): domain Bacteria; kingdom Pseudomonadati; phylum Gemmatimonadota; class Gemmatimonadia; order Gemmatimonadales; family Gemmatimonadaceae; species Gemmatimonadaceae bacterium. The sequence continues at coordinate 64,764 of DATNEW010000014.1, read as the reverse complement.
CTGCACATGTGGCACGGCATTACGACAAGCGTACATCAAGCCGTGTAAGGTTTGGCCTTCGGCGACCATTAGTCCTCTAGTGAGTTTGGCCCGAGCCGGAGGACGCGGTGAACAAGCTTGGTGCAGTCTGTACGATCGCGTGTGGTTTCGTGATGCTCGATTCAAGCGCAGTCGTGCATCGCGGCGCTGACAGCACGGACGGTTTCTTCGTGCTCGCGGACCACGCTCGTCTGTATTATCGAACGCTCGGCTCGGGCCGCGACACGGTTCTCGTGCTGCACGGAGGCCCTGGGGCCGACATGCACGGCCTGTATGAGAACTTCGCACCCCTCGCCGTCGGCCGAACACTGATCTTTTACGATCAGCGGGGAGGCGGTCAATCGACGCCGGCTCCGAGCGATTCAATGCTGAGCGCGGATCAACACGTCGCCGATCTCGAAGCGATCCGCCGGGCGTTGCGCATTGACCGGTTGACCATCATCGGTCATTCGTGGGGCGGCGCACTCGCCGGTCTGTACGCCATGCGCTATCCCAACCACGTCAAGCGCCTCGTCATCGCGAACAGTCTCTGGCCGCGCCGGCAACCGTTCGACAGCATGTATCATCGGCGCTTCGTGTCGCGGCTTTCCGCGCAAGATCGAGCGGAATATGGCGAGGCCCAGCGTTCGCTCGAGACCGCGTCAGATCCCGTCGCCGTGTGCCGGAGATTTCTCCATATCTATTTTCGAGCGACGAGCGCACATGCCGACGCGGGCGACCAGCTCGCCGGGGATCCGTGTGACGAAGCGCCCGACGTCACGCGAACCATGCTGCGCAGGGCTGCGATCACGATCGCATCGCTCGGCGATTACGATTGGCGATCGCGGTTGGCGACAGTTGATGCCCCGACTCTGGTCATCCACGGCAGCGCCGACGCGCTCCCTGAGGCGGCGTCGAAAGAATGGGCCACGAGTGTCGCGGATGGCAGACTGCTCACGATTCAGGATGCCGGACACATTCCATATGCTGAACATCCGAACGAGTTCTTCAGAGCGGTCGATTCATTCTTGCGCGGCGAGTGGCCCGTCCGCTCGCGCCACCTCGGAACCGGCACGGCGTCGCAGAGCGCGCCCAGTGTACCGCCTCGCGAGTATCGGATCGATGCGGGACATTCGACCGTCGAGTTTGCGATACCGTTCGCCTACACGCGTGTCCGCGGCCGCTTCGACGACGTCCGCGGCTCCGTCGTGTTGCTTGACTCACCCGATACCGACATTCGCACCGCCGGGATTGCGGCCGTCATCCAGACGGCAAGCGTGAACACCGGCTCATCGCATCGTGACGACCACCTCCGCACGTCGGACTTCTTCGACGTACAGCGCTTCCCGACGATGAGGTTTCTCTCGGACTCGGCGAAGCGCACCGTCGGCGGATTCGACGTGTTCGGCCAGCTCGCGATGCACGGCCACTCTCGCTCCGTCCAACTCCACTGCCGGTCAGTCGTCGATCCGACGGCGGACCCTCATGGTGGAATCGTCCGTGTGATCTCCGGGATGACGACCGTCGCTCGGCGCGATTTCGGTATTCTTGGAAGCGACGCGCACAACCCCTGGTTCGACCGTCTGCGCAGCGCGACGATGGGGGACAGCGTCGCCATCGCCTTGGAGATTCACCTCTGGGCGCCCAATGAGCGAAGCCGGAGCGCGGGCACCAGAGCGATCGTCGCGCGCATCGACAGCATCGGTATCGACTCGGCGGTGGCGAGCCTTCGCGCCGCGTACGCGCGCGACTCCGTGCGCGTCGCCGCCGGTGAGCCGGCACTGCGGGACGTCGGCCTCGCGCTCTTGGATGATGGACGCACGCGCGATGGATTTCTCTGGTTGCACGCGTTGGCCCGGCTGCTTCCACGATCGTCTGATGCCATGGTCAGCGTTGGGTGGGCAAACGAACGCATGAACGATGGTACGCGCGCTGATATTTGGTATCGGCAAGCCGTCGCGGCGGATTCGCTGAATACGCGCGCGCTGGCCCATCTCATCTTTCTGAAGCGATCGGCGGCCTCCGGCCGATAGATCGAGGTCACTGCCGTCGTTGACTCGGCCCGAGAGGCCTCTTGAAACCCGCAGCGGTGAGACCGCACAACGGATATCGATTCTACGGCGCGGCACAATTGTCCGATCTTCACCGCATCCTGTTGGATTGATTCAGAGATTGCCGCATTGCGCGAAATTCGTGACCGATACATGAACACCGCGGCTCCGCCGACGAGCACGTTGGTCGTCGTCCGGCGACTCGCGCGCCCAGCGTGGACGATCGAGCTGGGAGCGACGGCGATTATCGACCAATGACGGACGATCGCTCCAACGGCTTCGAAGCGTAGCTCGGTGTGTCACATTCGTACACGCGGCGTCCCAAGACTTCGGCGTCATGCATTCATTCGCAGCGCAAAATCGCGGAAAGACCCTGATCGTCGGCGGCGCGTGTTACTTCATCTTTGCGCTGGCCGTTTCGGCCGTTTTCGTGCCCGAGGTTCGCTTGCTGCACGTCGCTCAAGCGGCCCTTTACGTCGCCACCATTGTCCTCGCTCTGCGACAGAGCCGCTGGGGCTACTTCATCGGGGCATCGATTGGAATCTTCTGGGACCTGCTCGCGACGTTTGGATCAGCGCTGTTCTCGGACTGGGTCGCGACGCCGGCACGTCCCGACCTGATCCTTCAAGTTCTCGGCTGGTGGGCAAACCTTGCCGTGGTGATCGGCAGCGCCATCGGGTATCGCCGCCTCGCGAACAAGTCGCGGGGTGATGCTGCGAGCTTCATCACAGTGTTCATCGGCACGACGGCATTCCTCGTCGCGGCAACGGCGATGCTCGCGCCAAGTTACCTGTCACATCTCGCTACTATTCTTCACCCTCATTGGCCGTGGCATCCTTCACCGTGATTCCGGGCGCGGGTTCGGATATTTCGGTGGACTCCGAGGCCCGCGGCGAAATGAGTGGCGAAGTCACTCGCATGGTCGACTGCGAACCCGCGCGCTCGCTCAGAAGTCCGTAGGCCCATGTGTCGTTTGGTGGGTCAGATTCATTCCGAAACGGTGAACCCACCGAGTGTCGGCTCTGCGAACGGCTTGCTCGTTACTCAGTCTGCATCGCATCCCTCGGATCGAGCCCGGCGGCCCGGCGAGCTGGAAGAAGAATCCCTAGCCCGGCGGTGATCGTGAGGACCGCGACCGCTCCGCTAAACGACACTGCGTCGAGCGGCGTCACGTCAACGAGCATGGACGTGAGGAAACGCGTGAGCGCGATGGCCGCGCCGACACCGCATATGAGGCCGAGGACCACGATTCGCATGCCGTCGCCGAACACGAGGCGCACGAGGTCGGCGCGCGACGCGCCGAGCGCCGCGCGAATCGCCAGCTCGCGCGTCCGTTGCGTGACCGAGTACGACAGCACGCCGTAAATCCCGAGCACCGCAAGCAGGAGCGCGACCGCCGCGAACGCGACTAGCAGCGACAACGAAAGCTCGCGCGACGCCAGCGTGCCGTGCGCGCGTTGTTCGAGCGTGCCGACATCGACCGCCACGTGTCGATCGACCGCGAGCGCTCGCCGTCGCAGCTCGAGCTCGATGCGCGACGGCGGCTGCGACGCGCGCACGAGTGCGGTGAGCGATGATGACAGCCACGGCGTCTGGCGAAAGAACACGTACATCTCGGCACGTACGTCTGCCTCGTGGCCGTAGGTCCGGACGTCGCCGACGACGCCGATGATGCGCAGCCACGGCGCCTCGCCGCCGGGACCTTTTCCCTTCTCCATGCTTCGCGCGCGCACCAAGCGGCCGATGGGATTCTGACCCGGCCAGTATTTTTGCGCCATCGTGTTGTTGACGAGCGCGACGCGTTCGCCGCCAATCGCGTCATCCGCGCTGAACGTGCGGCCCGCGACCAACGGAATTTGCAGCGCGCGAAAGAAATCCTCGTTGACCGAGCGATAGACCGCGCCAGCGTCGGCCACCGGGTGATCGGCCACGTCGATGAATCCGATACCCGTCAGGCCGAGTGGAATCCACTGTGCCAAGCCCACCGCTTGGACGCCGGGAATGGCGCGATACGAGCGAACGAGCGCGTCCCAGTACGCGTACCGACGGACGGTATCCTGCGCGTACGCGGGACCGCCCAACGCGGCTTCGACGGTCGCGACGCTCGTGTCGAATCCGAGACTGCGCGCCAACACCGCGCGAAAGCTTCGAATGAGGAGACCGGAGCCGGTGAGCAGCGCGACGGCGAGCGCGACCTCGAACGCGACGAGCGTTGCACCAGACAGCCGCCGTCCACCGGTCGCGAACGCACGGCCGCCGCTGCCGATAGTGGAGCTCAACGCCGGCGCGCTGACGCGCAGCGCCGGCAAGAGACCGGCGAGTATCCCGGCCGCGGCGGCGACGACGAGCGCGAACACGAACACCGTCACGCCCAAGCGCACATCGCCCACGTGCGTCACCGCTCCGCTCCACACGCCAAGCACGCCGCGAACGGTCAGCCATGCCACGAAGAGACCGATCACACCGCCGACGACCGCGATCGACAACTGCTCGACGAGCAGCTGTTGCATGAGCCGGCCGCGTCCCGCGCCGAGTGCCGATCGAACCGCCATCTCCCGATGGCGGGCGGACGATCGCGCCAGTCCGAACGCCGCGACGTTCGCGCAGACGATGAGCAGCACGAATGCGACGACGCCCAGCAGCAGCTCGAGCTGCTTTGGAGTATCCCCGTTCACGTACTGCGCGAGCGGCTGGATGTTTGCGCCAAAATCGTACGACGCGCTCGGGTCGATGGCGCGAATGCCGCGCATCGTCGCCTCGATCTGCCGCGCGACGAGCGAGTCTGTCGCATTCGGTTGACGCCTGGCGATCAACTGCCAGTTGACGTTGACGCGAGCCGGATCGGTCTGCGCGGTGATCGGCACCGCGAACCACGCATCGGTAAACGCCGGAAACTCCTGCTCGGCGGGCACGACACCGACGACGCGGTAGGTCGCGCGAGGCGTACGAAGCGGTTTCGTGAGCGCCGGGTCGCTGTTGAACAGGTCGTGCCACAATCCCTCGCTGATCACGACTTCGGGCGAGCCGTTCGCGATGTCCGCGTCGGCGAATCCGCGGCCGACGAGAAAGCGCGGGCGCAGCACGGAGAAGAAGTCGCTCGACACGCGTTCGGCCGTGACGCGAAACGCGCTGTCGTCGGTGACGAGCGTCTCTCTCGCGCTGAAGGAATAGATCGCGCTCACCTGCAACGCGCTCGCTTTCTTCCAATCGAGCCAATCCGCCGACGACACGACCCCTGCCGCATGGCGCAACGAGTCGCGCCCGTCGATGCGAATCAACTGGTCGGGTGATGGAAATGGCAACGGCCGAAGCGCGACGGCATCGACGAGCGTGAACATGCCCGTCGTCGCGCCGACGCCGATCGCGAACATCGCGACGACGAGCGTCGTGTAGCCCGGCGAGCGCCGCGCATGCCGGGCCGCGAGCCGGAGGTCCGTTCGCAGCGTTCCCCACCAATCGCGGTGTCGCATCGCTCGCTCCCGTTGTTGCGCGCCGGCGTGCAGCGTTCGCCGCGCCTGGTCGAAGTCGCCGAACCGGCGCAGTGCCTCGGCACGCGCCGCGTCGGGCGGCCATCCCGCTCCCACGAGATCCGCCGTGCGCATCGCGAGATGCGCCTCGATCTCGAGGTCCATCTCGGCGCGAGCGCGCTGCCCTCCACCGAGGCCGAGATCGAAGATCCGACGATATCGGTGTGTCATCCGTGCGTCACGCGTGCGTTCGGCTCGTGCGGCTGCGAAGCGCGAGGATCGACAGCACGGACGATGCGTATCGCTCGAACACCTGCGCGTCCGAACGCAGCCGCTGCCGCCCCGCCGTGGTGAGTTTGTAGAATCGCGCGCGGCGGCCAGTATCGGTCTCGCCCCATTCCGCCGAGAGCCAGCCGCGCGTCTCCATGCGCTGCAGCGATTGATAGAGCGCGCTATCGTCGACGCCGACGGTGCCGCCGGATCGCTCGTCCAGCCACGTGGCGATCGCGTAGCCGTGGAGCGGGCCCCAGCTCAGCGTCTTGAGGATGAGCAAATCGAGCGTGCCCTTGAGGAGCGGTACGTTCTCCGGTATCGTGGCCACAGCATACACCCCGTTTGTGCTGAGGTATAGTGCGGTGTCCTGGTCCGACTGTCAAGCGCGCGTCACGATGGTGTGTTCGTGATGCGCGGCCAGAGCGTGGTGGGAGTTTCGGCGGGACCCACCACGCCCAAACAAGGCGCCTAGGGGCAAACAAGCCGCACAAGGCTCGGTGACCGCTAGCAGAATCGGCGGAGCTTCCGTGTTAAATTACGGCCGTACAAGTAGTTCGACCCGGTAGCTCAGTTGGTAGAGCAACGGACTTTTAATCCGCAGGTCGCGGGTTCGAAACCCGCCCGGGTCATGAGGGGTAAGTTGTTGGTAGAGCTGACCGACGGAAAATGCGACGGCCGCCCATCGAGGCGGCCGTTCGCGAAAAAAACCCCAAAAAAACCCCAATTCCGAGACGCAGCGGCTCCGCCGACTCGACGGCGCCGGTAAGGGTTGCATTAGAGGAGCCTCATTTTCGGATCTCGCGGCTCCTCGCGCGACCAGCCAGTTGGGGATATCGTTGGCGCAGAGCCTGCTTGCCATCCCGGACCTTCACTCGACAGGAATGACTTCCGGCGTTGTCCCTGAGCCGTCCAACCATCCATCAATCCACGTTCTCAGGCCGCGCGAGCAAGGTGGCCCGACAGCGCGGCGTGGCTTTACCTATCAAGACCACGTCGCTGTCGCGTTCTACCTCGAAATGCTCGCCGATGACCGCCTGGCGTTCGTTTGGTGCGAAGCCCAAGACGACATCACCCTCATCTGGCACCAAAGCGGCAGCGACAGCGTCGAATTCGTTCAGGTCAAGAACGAGCAGTTGGAGCAACTCTGGACGGTGGCTCTCGTCTGTCGCCGCGAACGTCATGGCGATACGGGAAATGGTGACGACAGTCGCAGGGACGAAGGCGAAAGCGCACAGCCTTCGGCCGACGCGGAGGCTATCGCCACCGCCGCGGCGCATGAGCTGGTCCCGGAATCCTTGCTTGAAAAGTCGCTAGCCCACGAGAGGTGCGCCGAGCCGTGCACCTTTCGCGTCGTCACATCCACGCCACTGCATCCCGACCTCGTTGTTCTCACATACCACCTACGCCATGACCACCGTGTAGACGGGCACTCGGCAATCGAGGATGTCGTCACGACCGTCGCAACATCCGCTGAAAGGGGCGGTCGACGATTCTTGTCCAGCAAGGGTAACGATGTTCGCTCATGGGTACGGCGCGTGGTTTGGGACGTGCGGGAATCACAAACCGCGGTCGTGAATTCGAACTATCGGGCGCTCGACAAGTTCGTTGAGAATGAAGGCGGGTTCTTAATGATCGACCAACGCGACGACCTTTACCTCAAGCTGCTGGCACAGGCGAAGGAGGCCGCCGACGCACCATGGGACCCCGACCCGCTGCGCAAGAAGTTGGCGCGCGCCGCTCTGCTCGATTTCATGCGAGCCGAAATCCGAAAAGCCGAGCATCCGTCCCAAGCGGCGGGTGCTGAACGTCTCCGCGAGAAAATGGAAGCGGCTGCCCTGCCGGATGCTCAGATCGAAAGCGCGTGGGAACTTCGACGTGCGTACCGGAAGGCGATGCTTGACTCGAAGTTCCTCACCCTCGATGAACGGGAACTCGTCGAGGCCGAGGTACAAGCTCGCCTCCACGAGCTGCTTGCATCGCTTCATGCGAACCGCTTCGATGACACGTCAGCGGCCTTCCATGACCGGTGCATTCAAGCACTGCGAGAACTTCGTGATGGGCTGCCGGTACAGCCACAAATGTCGATTCTGTTGGGTATGATGTACGACATCACGGCTCGATGCCGACATCAGTTCACGCGATTGACGAGCAATGATCGCCCCTCCTCCGGGCATCCAGCGGAGGCCGGTGGGCCGGGAGCGGCTGCGTGAGATCCATCCGTAACCTTCGGCAATTGCCAGCCAGCCGCGCGCTTCTCGCGGACGATCTTATCGAATTCCACGCTGCTCGCATCCTGCTACTACATCGAGTCTGCGGCATCAAGAACCGAATCGATGGCCTGACGAAACTTGCGAAGCTCGATTTTTTCGCGCGCTATCCGGCGTTCTTTGCGGAGGCGTGCCGAGCCCGAGGCCAACCCGTTCCGCCGATTACGGTCGGCATCGAAGCCCCAATGGTGCGCCATCACTACGGTCCGTGGGATAAGCGGTACTACCATGTGCTCGCCCTTCTCGAGGGAGCTGAGCTTCTTGATGTCAAACCGCAGCCCAACGGGAGCTACCAGTTCACGCTAACAGAGGCGGGCGTTGATCGTGCCGACGCACTGCGAAAGAGTCCGGCCCATTCGGGCGTCGTTGAGCAGATGACTCATATCAAGAGGGTGTTCGGCAACAAATCCGGCGATGCGATCAAGCGTTTCATCTACGAGCAGTTCGATCGCGAAGTGGCCCAGCGTCTACTGGGTGAGACGATCCGATGACCCCTCGCGACGATACGCCTCGGCAGATGCCGCTAGACCTCGGCGATGTTCACGTTCCCATCGCCACCGAGCCATCGGCTGGGCACAAGCCAACATCAGCCACACCGAAGCCTTCGCGCACCCTCATCATCGAGAGTGTTCAGCGAGTTCCCGAACAGGGCGACCCAGAGGAACTAGCCTTTCAAGTCGGCGTCAATTTGCTCGCGGGCCCTCCAAATGCTGGCAAGTCCAAGTGGATTCGCTTCATCGATTTCGTCCTCGGTGATGGCGATCCTCCCGAAATCACCTTGAGTTCCGAACTCGCCGAGAAGTACCGGAGCGCACGCGTCACTATCAGAATCTGCGGCGTGCCACCTACGCCGGAAGCCACCAGGACCGGTGCATCGGCCCCTGACGGGACCGCACCCCAAGCCAGTTCACTCGAGGCGCCGCCTGACGACGCCGACGCGCCGCCGGGCACAGATGTTGGGCCGGCCGATCAGGTGCTGATTGTGGAACGGCGTTGGAAAGAGGTGGGCATGAAGGGAAAGGTGTTTGTCGACGGCGAAGCGATGACCACGGACCAATTCGGCGCCCACCTCCTACAGCTCCTCGGCATTCCAGTCGTTCACTACCCAAGGGGCGACCCATTCGCGCCACGGGCATGGCCAGTACTATCGTGGCGATCGCTGTTTCGGCATGCATACCGCGAGGAACGCTTCTGGAGCGATCTTGCTGACAAGCAGTTCGAAGGTGAGCAGCATGCGGCCTTAATGCAGTTCCTTGGACTCGCCGAAGCGCTGTTCTCGGTTGAGTACGGCGACCTCGTGGCGAAGCGCAAGAGCGTTCAGATGCTGCGCGCCCGCAAGGAATCGTACATGGAACTGCTTCACCAAGTTACGAATGAAATCGGGCGATTTGCCGAGTTCTCCGTAGCCGTCACCGCGGATTCCGTGAACTCGGCCAGGACGAGGCTTCTGCAAGAGCGTCAGACGGTCAGCGAACGGCGATTGGCGACTCTTCGGCAACTGGCGGACGTAGCGAGTAACGCGCAGAGCGAGCAGCGTCTTCGAGTCCAAAGTCTCCTCGAAGAACATGGTCAAGCGCTCGCGGATGCGCGCGCCCGGCGGCAGAGCCTCCAAGATGAACTCGCACGGACCAACACTCGCGTCAAGGAATTGGAAGAGTATCGCGAGTCCATCTCGCGCGAGCATGAACGATTACAGCGGGCGCAAGAGGCAGGAGTGGTGCTGGCCGAGTTGAAAGTGACGCACTGTCCAGTCTGTGATCAGGCCGTCACTCAGTCACGAGGGTCAGCCCATAGCTGCTACCTCTGTCTACAGCCGCACGACCACACCGCTGCCGATCCAGTCCTAGGATCACGACGTCTCGCTTTCGAGGCTGATCAGTTGAGTGTCGAACGTAAGGAACTCAGCGAAGTGATTGATCGGCACGAGGCCAGTAGAAGGGCGATAGCCGACAGAGTCTCGTCGATAGAGGAGACGATCGGATCTCTCGAAGGCCTCATCCGGCCGACTCAGGTCGCAGCAGCGGCCGTACTTCCACCTGATCTCAGCCTGCTCGATCAAGAGGCTGGTGGAATCGACGAGCGGCTACGTACGCTCGATGCCATCGCAAAGGCGCTGGCGCAGCGCGACACGCTAAATGGTGAGATCGATCGTATCGAAGTTGAAGCGACGGCCTTGGAAGCTCAGGTCGAGTCACAGACAAGAGATGTAAACTTCGAAGGGGCTGCCACGATGCTCGAAGAGGGATTCAATTCCTACTTCAATGCCCTCAACCAGGATGGACTGGAGCGTTGGCCTGAAGGGCCTGTGTCGATCCGTCTACGTAAGCGCGATTTTTGGATTACCGTAACTAACTCGAATTGGCGAACGAAGCTTGGAGCAACACTCGCGTGCTTCTTTCTGAACGCATACCACTACGCCCTCTTGTCGCTCTCGGGGCGAGCGGGTTGCAATTATCCGGGACTGGCGATTATTGACTTCCCTCCTACTCTGGCGGATGATCGCGAACTAACCGACGAGGAGAACTATCTCATCGTACCGTTCATTCAGCTCTTGTCGGCATTGCTGCCCGTACGAACACAGCTGATTGTTGCCGGTCGTGCATTCGAGGACCTTCCGGGGGCGCACCGGATTGCGTTGACGACGGTCTACAAGTAGAGGGGTGCGTGCTTCGCACGAACGTTAGGTGACCATCTCGTCAGCGGGCGCGTCGGCCACGGACTTCAAGACCGAATACGCGCCCGGCCCCGCGACGACTACGCCAGTCCGCTCGACGGATGTCCGTATCATTCCCTGGAAGGGAAGCGTTAGCGATCTCATTTGGCGTCGAGTGCGCCAGTACTCACGCAGTAACCCTCTGTAGCCGAGTCCGAAGATTTCCGATCGTGTTCGATGCGGCAGACCCAGGCGGCGTGTCATTAGCGACAATTTTCTCCACACCCACCGATCAAGCTGCCGAACCTGATCTACGTCGTTGATGATGCGGAAGCAGGCAATCCAACTTCGGCGCCCGCCATCGACCTCCACTCCCATGATCTTCAGGTTGACGTGTCGGAGCGCTTGCCGAACGCATTCCCGTGGACTCGCATACTCACCGTCGCGTAGCCGAGTTTCGTGCAGCGCTAGCACAGCCTGAATGCGGCGCTTGAACTTCGCGACGTTCGTTGGCTTGACGGCGACCTTTGTTCCACGAAGACGGAAGCCGACAAATGTGATTCCGTCGTTGATGTGGCCGCACCGGACGGTCTTCTCGCCTTCATGCAGCTCGAGAAGGACTTCGCGAGCAGCCGTCGCCACGGCGTCAAACGCGACTTGGCACGTGCTTTCGTCTCTACAGAGTACGACGAAGTCGTCCGCGTATCGGACGAGTGTGGTCCCCGACACACCTTGAACTGCCTCGTCGAAGGCACACAGATAGAGATTCGCGAGCAGACCCGAGATCACCCCGCCCTGCGGCACGCCGATCCTCCGGCCAGCAGGAAAGGTTATCGACGCCCGATTGACAGCGCGGGCAATGTCCCCTGCCCGCACGAAACGCCACGCAAGCCGCTGTGCGCGAGCATCGACATCGAGGCCATCCACAAGAGTTTTGAGACGCGCGTGGTCCAGTCGATCGAAAAACTTGACGAAATCCGATTTGACGAAAAAGGGCTGGCCGGAAGTCGCCGCAGAGTAGATCCGACGAATTGCGTCGTAGGTGCTCACCCCGGTACGATACGCGAAGGCGCTGTCGGTTAAGCGAGCGTTGATGACGGGCGCCAGAACGTCGTGAAGGGCCGCCTGAACAATCCGGTCTCGGATTCCCGAATACGCGATCTTGCGTTCTCCACCGTCCACCTTGGAAACGAAGTGGAAGAGGAACGGCCGGAATTGATATCGTCCGGATCGAACACGCCGCTCGATCGCTGCGAGGTGCTGGGGGAGTTGACGCTCAAATCGCGCAACGGTCAAGCCATCCCATCCGGCCGGAATCTTGATCCGGTCGTCGAGGAGATCAGTCTTCGCTTCCTTCAGCCGATTCCACACCTCACCGAGCGCCTCGCGGGAGAAGGCGGCATCGAACGTGGGAGTTGAGGTAACCTGCGACATTGCCGTTCCCCAGCGCTCGCAGGTTGATGGGGACTGACGGAAACAACCCGTCGAAGAAACACTCCTGACTATCTTGACGATGGCGGCACGCTACCCTGGCTGGGGCGGTCGGACAGCAACCGGGCACCCCACGATGGAGGTGCGCTCGCCGCTCGACAAAGCTGCTCGTATCGATGGCCATGGTCAAGCACGTTGTCCTTGAGCGTCGGCCAAGAACGAATTATCATCACGTCGTTGGCGGTTTCGCCGCCATGCCGCCGAAGGGCGGAGCCGACGTAGGGTTGCCGGTCGACCCGAGGCGATAGTCACTCCTGACTATCTTGACGATGGCGTCGTAGCGTTCTCCGGTAGGTTTAGAGGACAAGGGTTCGTAGTGGGATCGGCCTGGGCTCGGAACCCTGGCACTAACCGGCTCGATCACCTCCATTCAGCGAATCGCGCTGGCACGCGCGAACGCTCTTGTATGCGAACTTTGGCACTAATGGGCCAAAGTCACGCGATCATACAGCGGTCTTCGAGATCAATGATCGCGCCTTAGCAAGCCTTGCCGAAATTCGGTCCGCCGCCCGCTCCGGATCGTCGTGCTCCCAAATTCGGACGACAGCCCAACCCGCGGATCGCAAAGCCCGATCGTATATCCGGTCCCGCGCGATGTTCCGCTCGATTTTCGAGCTCCAGTAGTGCGAGTTCGATTTCGGCTGCGTCCCGTGTTTGGGACAACCATGCCAGAAGCACCCATCGATGAAGATCGCGACCCTGGCAGCACGGAATACGATGTCCGGCCGCACCCGGACGGTTAGCAGCACAATAGGCGCATTCACACGATACCGGTATCCGCGGGCGTGCAATAGCCGACGAACCGCGAGTTCTGGCTTCGTATCTCGCTTCCGGTTCCCGCGCATCGCCGCCGAGGCGGCATCGCTGACTGGACGCGGGTACGCGACTCGCACGCCACTACCGAGTGCGATAGTCCGTTCGCTTCGCGGGGAGGATACCGCGTTCTTTGGCTTCGGGTTGCGACGGTTTGATTGGTCCGATTCGACGGATTTCCGATACATTCGAGTCACGGAGGTTCTAGATGCCAGCGATGCGCTAGGCGTTTCCTCGGCCTACATTCCGGAATATGGCAGCGCCCACGAAAACGTCGATGAAACCGCTTAAGGCTATCAGCTTATACACTGGGGCTGGGGGGCTTGACCTGGGCTTCGAGGCGGCGGGGTTCGAAACCCGAGTCGCCGTTGAACTCGAACCCGACGCGATCGCCACTCTCCGCAAGAATCGGCCGTCCTGGGAAGTTATAGACAAAGATGTTCAGTCCGAAGCCGCGTCATCGAAGGCAATACTTCGTGCCGCTCGGCTCAAAGCAGGCGAGGCAGATGTCTTGATTGGCGGACCACCCTGTCAACCTTTCAGTAAATCGGGTTATTGGGCGCACGGCGATGCCAAGCGCTTGGCCGATCCAAGATCGGCGACCCTCAGTGCATACCTGCGCGTCCTGCGCGATGCCCAGCCGCGCGCGTTCCTTCTAGAAAACGTTCCTGGCCTGGCCTTCAGTCAGAAGGATGAGGGTCTCACGTTCCTCAAGCGATCGATTGAGGCTATCAATCGCGACACCCGCGCCAACTATTCGTTCGAGGTAGCGCTTCTTAGAGCGGTAGAGTACGGCGTGCCGCAGGATCGTCACCGCGTCTTTATTGTCGGCTCGCGAACCGGTGAACTGTTTCGATTTCCAGCCCCGACGCACGCCCCACCGTCCTCGGACGTGGGTGCACCTGACGATAAGCAAAGCAGTCTTGAACTATTTCCGAGCGCCAGCGATACAAGCCCTCGTCAACCACACTTGTCCGCTTGGGACGCGATTGGAGATCTCGAAGAAGACAATGATCCGGCCCTGGCGGTGACGGGAAAGTGGGCTGATCTGCTTCCAACGATTCCCGAGGGAAACAACTACCTGTTTCACACGAGCCGTGGAGGTGGCGTCCCGCTTTTTGGTTGGCGACGTCGCTATTGGAGCTTTCTCCTTAAGCTTGCCAAGCCGCTCCCGTCTTGGACCATTGCGGCGCAGCCAGGACCGGCCGTCGGTCCGTTCCATTGGAAGAACCGTCGTCTCTCCGTCAAAGAGATGATGCGGTTGCAAACGTTCCCGGAAAACTACGAGATAGTTGGCTCGTTTCGTTCGGCACAGCGGCAGTTGGGCAACGCCGTTCCCTCAGCGCTCGCGGGAGCCTTGGCGCTTGAGATTCGGCACCAACTTCTCGGAGAACCGTTCAAGGGAGTATCCGCGTCATTACTGCCGAAACGTCGAGCCGACACGCCTCCGGTCGAGCCTATCGCCAAAGTTCCCCGGAAATACCTGAAGCTCGTTGGGGATTACGAGGCTCACCCTGGCACGGGTTTGGGCTACGGGGCGCTTCGTCGCGTTAGCGCAGGCAGTATCGCACCGCGCCGATAGACGATCTAAGAACGCTCGTCACATCGATGCTGCCATGAGCACGGCACTCAGGTCGTGCTCCCAGACGTCATCAATGACTACCCGATGTAAGAGCTTTCCGGCACAGGTCGGGTGCGCTGCCATCTCGCTGGTCTTGCGAGCTGCAAAGTCCCAATTGCCGGTGTTGGCATGCAAGCATGCCGCGAGCACGTCGAACTCACGCGGACTGTAATACCGGCTGCAAGGATCGCCCATCGCAGCACGCGTTCGCATGAAATCGAGTCGTGGATGGCCAAGGCGATCCTTCTCTCTGAGCACGTTCTTGCACTCAACAAGCACCGGACGGTTCCCACGCCGCATCTCGACACGGAAGTCAGGCTTTCCGTCCGCCTCAATGCTTTCAACAGATCGCACGTCGTCAAGCGCTTCGAGGCGCTGCTGCAAGTGACGTTCGGCCACCCATCCGCGCACGGCCATCTTGAGCCGCGGTGCACGAGCGATCAACTCCAAGATGTCGGTCGAACCGAGATCAAACTCACGCTCAAGCGCGTGAAGCCGCTTCTTGGAGATTGTGAGAGGCGCGGCCGTTGAAATAACGCTGGGCTCGGTGACCAACCCGGCGCCCAGCGACGCTTTGGCAATCTGCTCGGCGACTAGCTGTCTATGCCCTTGCTCCTCGCCGCGGGCTTCGCGCTCAAACAAGACGTAGCGTAGGAAGTGTTCGGCCGTTCCTCCGACGAGAATCTCGACCGGATCGGCACTCACGGCTCGACGCTGGTCACGCTCCCAAGCATGCCAGCCATCACGCGTGATACTATCGACCTCAGACTGCTTGAACTCTTTCGAGATGAAAAAACGCGTCGGGCTGTTGAGCACTGGATCTGCACCGACGAAAAACTCCATCTCAGGATTGATGCCGAGAAAAAGCGTGACGTAAAGTCCAAATGGGTCTTGCCAAAAGGTGTGAAGCTGGCCGTCCTTTGAACCGTACTTCACTTGAAAGCGGTGCTCGTCGAGGGGCCGGTTCTTCGTCGCACGTGAGTTGGCCAGGAAGGCATACGCAACGATGCCAATCCGCTCTCCCCACGGCGTCAGGAACGACAACCTGAACGGTGCCTCATTTGCAGGCGAGGTGTGGATCATCGAACAGCCACTCTTTCGGAGCGCTGCTTCCATGAACTCGCGCAACGGTTCGCGGTCGCGACTGTTGACACGAAACGTCTCGAACGGCTGTGTGAAGTCGTGTCGCGGCATTGGCCGGGGCGGTAGCGAACTCGATAAGGCGGTGCAATAACAAGATATGTATGCCGCCCAAGATGGAACACCCTTTCCGAGGTGATCCACGATCTTCTTGGCCGGCTCCGAAACTGCGCCGTGTAGGTATACGCCTCATCTACGCCGACCGCCCTCGTGGAGCAGCTATAAACGTCCCGTTTGCGATCCGACTGCCTTCGCTAGTCGAAGCTTATGTATGAACCTCCGCGCGGCATCGTGACTCTCCCGCGCGGCGCTCCAACCGAGCTTTTTCCATCGCTCGCGCGTGATATCGGGATAGAGCGTGTCACGGATGATCTCAAGCGTCATCATCTCTATCGCTTCCTCACGGAGTCTCTCGGTATCGCGGACCATCAGCTCCTCGAGCACCGTCCAGCGATCATCTTCACGCCGAAATGCCAACGCCTTCTCCGCACGCTCGCGAGCTTGCTCCTGCATCTCTTCTGTGATCAGCATGTGTCCCTTCTCCGCTTGCGGCCAAAAAAAAAAACTTGAAGACTCGATTCGCTCGTGGCATGCGCCGGAGCGATATCCTGCCGAAGTCTCCAAGTCTGGGTGTTGCCCTTCAGTTGTATACGGCGTCGTGCCATGCGGTTTTTGTAGGCTACGCGAAAGGCGATCGCCCGTCAACCATCGGCCCGCCAAGCGTATTGCTGGGTAGAACGTCGAGAACATTCACGATGACCAATGCTTGGACGGGTCCCACGCCGGTTCTTGTTCAGGCGCCGCCCACTCGATGCGAAGCGCTTCGTCGAGGCGGTATGTGAGGAACTTGAGAGCCTTGTCCGCATCAACAACCCGCAGGGCCGACGCGAGATGCGGAATGATCTGTTCCGCTTCGTAGTCGTCGAGTCCATACAATTCCGCGTCTTTCCTGTCGCCTCCTCCGAGTAGCGCGGAGATTGACGTGGCGCCTTCAACGACCCGAAGTGCGTCGCGCGCCAACCCAAACGCTTCGGAATGGCCAGCTTCCGCAAGGCTGATGGCAAGTTGACACAGCGTTTCCTGAATCAGGAACGGCGGACTGTTCGCCAGCGCCTTTCGGAATAGCGGAACCAGGACGGCGGCCACGCCGGCCGGCATCGCTTTCGCCGCTTCGGCCGCTGCGTCCCACACGTACGGGTTGGAAAGCGTTTCCGGTATCGATGCGAGCGCATCGCGCACCTCCTCCGGCGCCTTGGATGCCATGCGTCTGAGGTACTCGCCTTCGGACCAACCTTCCCACTTTCGCTGGCCATTCTTATCGATCGGCGGTAGGTCGGGCGGATGCCGAAAGAAGCCGCCATCGAGAAGCGGACGCACCCAGCCGGGGTGATCTAACCGCTTGAAGAAGTCCCATCGCGCTGCTGGCCGACTTATCGCGGCACGGAGGCGCGTAGTGTCGTCTACCGATGGGATCTCTGTTCGGAGTAAACCGTCGATGTCCTGTCGGGCACTGAAGAATGGACCGGTGCGGCCCCAAAGAAGAGCAAGCAGGGTGTTCGCGGCCGCAAGAGCGACCGATGCAGGGGCGGCCTTCTCCGAATTCTTCGGGTAATGCGCACATCTGACAAGTTCGTTGTGCGCCTTGAGCCAGGCTGTTACCGATGGGTGATTGGGCTGGAGACGGAGGGCACGCGCAATCGTGCTCCGATGTTTCTCGTCGTCGCCGATCGTTTGCATTTCTTCGTCGTTCAGCTCGCGCCCATCCTCCGCGAGCCATCTGAGGACGCCCAAACTCAGCTCTCGTCCCGCGTGGCCGAGCATGTGGACGCCCCCAGGACGTTCGATCTCTCGAATCGCCCGCAGCAGAAATACAAAAAGTCCCGCGAGGGCTGGGTCCTCCGCTTCGAGTATTCGGTGCAACTCCGCGTCGCGTTCGCCGAGGCGCGAGTCATCGCCCGGCTGCGGACTCTCGGTCGGGGGCGGTTGGGTCATATCTATCTTTGCAGTCGCCTTTTTCGCCTTTGACGGTCAACGGACGCGGCTTGCGGCTATGGCCGCTCCGTAGCCTTAATCAGCGCCGCCTCCAAGCCTCGGCCCGAAGCGTCGTGCGATAAACCAAAGGCATAGCAGCGCGCCACCGATCGCCATCGTTGGTACCGATCAACGTTCACAAGATAGCCCTCCGAGGGGCTTCACAGGTAGTTCATAACACTCCACGTAACCTGGTCGCGGAAGCGGCCATATGCCGCCGTCGACGTCAACAAGCAGTAGGTGATCTCCGGCACAAGTAGCGGAGCGCAATCAACGCTGAACTCCCGCCCGGCTGCCAACCACGTTCCGATCGCTGAATAGTCGGTGCCGTTCTGAAAAGCGAGCACCCGTGGTATTCGTCGGTCACTCGCGAGACTCGCAATACGACGACACGTATCACGCGCCAACGGCGCCTGCTCCGAACAGATGCATACGATGCAGTCGCCTTGGTAGGTCTGACTCGATCCCTCCGTCCTGAAGTCATCGTCACGATCGAGCCCGAATTGCGTCGTTAGCTGGTATACCCATTCGAAGGACGAATACAACCTGCCGACCGAGATCTCGACATTGGTTTCCGAATCTCCTGCGTTGATTCGTTCCGCTTGCCGGTACCCATGTAGTTCGAGAATGTGTTTGCAGATGGCCTGGAAGAGCCCGGAAGGGGGTGACGCGATAACGGATCGGAGAGGATCGATCCTATGACCAAGGTGGCGTCCCCTGAATGTCGGTCCCTGCAGCGGGATCGCGGCAAGAGTGTGCATTCGTTCGAAAAGCTCCTCATCGAGCAGAGAAGTGAGATCAATATGCACCGACACGTGTTCTTGATCGGCTCGGAACGTGCCTTCCGAGAAGAAGCTGTCACCCCACTCACGCTCCACAATCTCTCGAACTGATTCTGCGAGAAACGTGTCTGCGCTTTCAACGTAAACGCCGAGAAATACCGGCTCGGCTGATGCGTACCAGAATCTGAGCAGCGCAAGCGATACGCGAACTGCGACGTGTGGCTTCGCCTCGAAGGCGCTGCGGCTCAATGTCGACGCATGAAAGCCCTTTAGTTGGAACCATACCCGAGTCGTGGTGACTTCGCGGGCGCCGCCAGCGGCGGGCCGTGTCAGGTGAAGGCCGATGTCGATCCCCGACCGGTCACGCTCGTACGCAATGAATTCGCCATGCTCAGAGCAAATGCGGCGAAATCGTTCTCGATACTTGCCCTCGAAAACGTCATGCGTCCCTACGATAGGCGCGTCAGACGTCATTCGGTCATGCCCGAATCTCGCCATCTGCGAAATGTGAGGTCACTTTTCCCTGAAAAAACATACGGCCGACCGCTTTCGTGCCAATCCGCAATGCTCGGAGGATGGTGATGTGAAACGATCACGGACGCAGGAACGTCGCACCGCAGGATCACGGTGTGATCGCGCAGCCCAGATTCCGATTTCTGCCGACCCCGAGTAACTCGATGCTCGTCGTACAGCGTGTCCGCAATCTCCGACTGCCGCGCGTTATCCAAGAGAGTCCAAGGAACGTCGCAGGTGAACAAGGTGGGTATCCCGATGTTCCTTAACCTCGGTTGAAGGTTCGGTCCGCCTAAACGAATCGCAGTTGCGGCGATAGCCATGATCGATTCGCTGCCGTAGATGAGATAGTGCCCGGCGTACCGGAGCAGCGCTCGATCATCCAAGACGAAGAAAATCCGATCACGATCTAAGTCGAGCTGCGTGTCCGCGATGGCCCGCTCGAGGATCTCACCACTGAGTCCGAGCCGGACGCCAAGGACGTGTCGGGCTCTGTCCACGATGTGGTCGGCGTGGCGAATAAAACCGAGGCTGTAATACTGACTCACATCCTCGGGCCGACACCCGTGAAAAAGCCGGACGGCGCCTATTGATCGCGAGAGCGCATCTGCGATCGCATCGACAGCGTACGCGCGGGGCAGCCGCTCTAGGTTACGGCGCCGCTTTTCGCCTAGCAACGCCCGGCGAACGATCGGAAACCACGTCGCCGGATCGCGCCAGATAAGAACGCGATGCCGCTTCATACCTGTAACATACGCAAGGTTGCCCAGCCGACGTGTCCGATCTTCGGTTCGCTCTGAGGCCGTGGCAAGATAATGGGGCTGGGAGGAATCCTGATCGACAAGCGGTGACCGCGCGAACGCTGTTCGACGCTGATAAACGATCACTCGGTTGGTCCGCGAGTCCAGTCGCGGCGTCAACTCAATACGCAAGGATAGTCGATGCACATCTTCATTGATCCCCGCGTCGAGTCGCTCGTGACAGCCGAAAAGCCGCTGCCACGAACGACATTGGACATGCGCGAGCTGACAGAACTTCACGCACTATGCCGGAACGGCCGTCTCTACGACATCGAGCGCTGGATAGCGAGCGGCCGCCCTTTGCAGGCTGCGCAGGAAGTGACGAACGGACGTGGAACGTCGGCCCTCAACATTGCCCTTGAGGCAGGAAACCACGCGCTCGCTCTGCTGCTCCTTGCGAATGGGTACGACGCGAACAACGACGCTTACAGTCCACTAGATCTCGTTTTGAGCGCGCGACGATTTGACCTTCTCGCGCTGCTCTTAGACTGGGGCGCAACCCACTGCTGGGTTTCGCCAAGCGACACGCGGCGACGAGCCCGCGGTTTCAGAAGGAACTTGATATCGCGCTTGCGCATCATGCCGCCGAGGGAAATGAAAAGGGTGTGCAACTTTGTTTGTGGGCCGGAGCCAATCCCCATCGTCCAGTACCGAGCCTGCGCTATGGAGGAACGACAGCAACATCAAACGAAAGCGACTCCGAAGCCGACGATCAACCGCTCCTGTCCAGTGCAATCCACGAGGCGTGCCAGACGGGCCGCGGTGACATTCTCAAACGTCTCCGTCCCGATCCCGATCATGACGACTTTGAAGAACTCTGGCGTGCTGCGTCAAGCTCTGCGGTCATGGACATCCTCGCCAAACATCGCCTCCCGACGGATGCCGGCGCGGTAATCCAGCACCACCTTTGGTGGGCAACCTTCAGCGAAGGATGGCACCGGCGCGACACCCTCAACCACCTCTTCGAATTAGGTGTTCGATGGGATGAGAGCAATCCAGAGGAAATCGGTCGCTTTCGGAGATCGTTGCTAAAGGCGTCCGATAGCACATTCGTAGAATTAGTCCGAATGCTCGCTCTAGGGGATCACTGTTCGCCCGAAATCCTCCGCGAGCTCGCACGGACACCTTCGATGCTCGCTCGGATGAAGAAGGTCGGCTTCATCGAATCGAGTGGCGAGCGTGAACGATGGCACCAACTCCGCCCTGTTCACTCGCGTGAGGTTCTAAAGAGGTTGGGGATTCAACCTGCCACGCCGAAACGACCAGTGCCTCGCTCCGTCAGGGTTGGACGTTACACTGGAAATGAGATCGAACTTAATCGTGATGAGCTTTTTGACCGTGTTTGGTCGAAGCCAGTCGCGACCGTCGCTAAGGAATGCGGCATTTCTGGTACCGCTCTGAAGAAGGTCTGTAAACGTCTCTTGGTGCCGGTGCCGCCGCGCGGATACTGGGCGAAGCTGAGCGCGGGTAGATCCGTCAAACGTCCACGCCTGCCCGCCTTGCCGGCCGTGGCGAACGACTCTGGAACGAACTGACAGGCGTTCTGTGAGTTCGGGCTACTCGGGCTACGCCTACGACCGGGAGGGAGAGGAATCGACCGACGCTGAATGCGCATGGGAGCTTTCTTCAACCCCAAAAACGGCCCAAACTCAACGAATCTGAGCGAATCTCAACGAATCTCACCGATCCACCGGCGCACGCGAAGCATCGGCGCCGACATAACTTAACGATGTTCAATGATGCTAGAACTTTAATGAGTATATTAACTTTTAATCCGTAGGTCGCGGGTTCGAGACCCGCCCGGGTCATGAGGGGTAAGTCGGTGGTAGGACTGACCAACGGAAAACGCGAACTCAGCGCTTCTTTCGGCGTGGGCGCTTCGCCAACCGGCGTACGTCTTCGGCATCTTTGGATCGCCCCGTCGAAGCCTTGTTTGTCCGAAGTTCGGCGAGACCAATGACGCGAATCATCTGGCCTTGAATGGTGACCGCCGTCGCACCAGCCCAAACTTTTTCGAAGGTGACGCCGTCGATCGCGCTCAACAGATCGATTCTATGCGGAGGCATGCCGAACTGCGTCACCATCGCCGGCGTCATGAGCGCGTCCTCGTCGATAACGTCGGGAGGCGCGCCGAACTCCTCCATCGCCGCGCAGAGACGACGCACGGCCGCCTTTGTCCGGCGGTACAGGAAGTCGATATCGCCTGTCGCCCGAACGACTCCGTGGATTGCGAGCGCATACCCTCCAACGAGCACGACGTCGACGGCGTGCTCGTTGAGACAGGTGATAAAGTCGAGGAAGTCCGGCGACAGAACGTCGTTGTCGTTGCCGCCAGCGCGTTTGCTCACCGGGCGGACGGTTTCCGTGTCCGGCGCTTGCTGGGACGCCGACCGGCCGACGCAATCAGGTATGCCTGTTTCGACACCTGCGCGACAGACGAGAGTCGATCCGATCGCAAGCGGCCTGCTGCCGGCCCATCGTCCTCGTCGTGAAGGTGGATCTGGCGACCCGTCCATGTCTGCCGGCGCCGAGCAGCCCGGGCGGCTCGTTCCAATGTCGGACCAGAGGCGCTCCGAATTTCGGCCGCTGTGCCGTCCGGCGCCCTGGCAATCACCGACACCCCGACTGCGTTCAACAGCTTGAGAGCGGATTCGAGGCTCACGTTGGGACGTTGGCCGCGCTCGAGCTCGGCCACGAGCCGCGTGCTGACTCCGCCACGACGGGCCAACTCCTCCCGACTGACGTTGAGTTGCTTCCGGGCCGTCTTGAGCAAACCGCCGATGGGTTCCGACAGCATCGCACCTCGAGTATTCGGATCATCGAATAATGCCGGCCAGCCAGACTGGCGGCAACCCCTTTATGTTCCAGTCCCTTTATGTACTACGCGGGCGAGGCGAGGACGTTTCTACCCACGGAAACACGGCCGCGCCCCCCCGTTTCCCAGAACCCCAGAAAAACCCCAAACTCCTCGAAGCTGGACGATCCTCTCCAATGTTCAGCGATCATCGCCTGAGGCGGAAACCACCCCGGGCATGCGACTTACCGATACTCATCGATGCTGGACCGTCAATGACGACCCGCTCTTTTGATCCGTAGGTCGCGGGTTCGAGACCCGCCCGGGTCATTTCCAAAGCTCTATCGCCATCGCTCCACGACGGCGGCTTAGCGCCTCTTCCGGGTCCTTCGGAGCAGAAGCTTACGCGCATCCTCCGCGCAACGTCGAACACATAAAAACAGCGCACGGCGTGAGTCGCCAACCTCACGCCGTGCACCATTCGCCGCCCGCGACACCTGCTCAAGCACCAGGGCAGCTATTCACCGCGATCGGACCGCCTCCTTCCTTCTGCTGGAACGTGCCGCCGAGGACTGTTGCGGTGCTGCCGTCGGAGCACGCGACCGAACCGGTGATGGTCAGATTCGTCCTCCGCGAGCCGTATCCCCCGACGTCCACCAGCGAGATCGTTCCGTTGGTCGATGCCTTCCCGGTGAACGGGATGCGCCTCATGTTGTCGATTCCGGTGAGATTGCCCGCGGCGTCCTCGTTGATCGTCAGCGACGCTTGTACCGTAATCGCCACGGCGCCGGTTATGGCCGGCAGAAACGTCTGCGAGCCGGTCCACACGCCAGCCACCTGCGGGATTATCTGTACTCCACCGCCGCCGCCGCCGCCGCCACCGCCCGACATCCGGGCCCCCGCCGGCACCGCCCGGCTGGAAGTGGGAATCGGGCTCGTGGAATCCATGCAAGCACCGAGCAAAAGCGCGGTGGCGAGTGCACCGAGTGACAGTGTGGTCTTGGCGAACATTGGAGTTTCTCGTGGAGGAGATGAGTCGTGGGAGCGTCGCGCCACCGCTTGATGAACGCAAGAACAATTTACGTGTTAAGTATCTGCGCACAATCAGGCATCTCCTGATCAGTCATTACCTTACAGCCAAGTCGACCGCGAACAATGAGACGCCGGCGGCTTGCCGCAGCGAGGTCCGCTAGCGCTCGAGCGGCGGATCGAGCCGCACAAATCGCCCCGCGTCGATCACACCGTTCCGCACCGTGTAGACCGTGATGCCCGACGGCGCGACCAAATCACCGCCGCCGTTTGGGCCAACGACCGCCGCCGCTTGCTCGAAGCGCGTGCGTCCTCCTTCGGTCTCGAAGACCAGCTTCTCCGCGGCGTGCATATGTCCGCCGAGCGCGAGTACCCAGCGGTGTCCGCGCATCGCTCTCATGACGTCCAGGACGTTCGCCACGGTGTGACGATCCGTGGTCGTTCCGTCGATCCGCCTGAGCGACGCGACGAACGACGGCGTGTCCGCGAATCCCGCCAGCATCTCCCACGCGGACGCCATCGGAATGTGATTGAACGTCACGATCGGCACACTCGGCGCGACCGTCGCCAGATCGCGCCGCAGCCACGCGAGCTGCAGGCTGTCGACGCGGCCGTAATACGCCGAATCGTCGGCCATCAGCGTGTTGAGTCCCACGAAGTGCACGCCGCCGTAGGTGAACGAGTAGTAATCCGGACCGCGATACAGCCGATACATCCCACGATCGTACAGTGGATGCGTCGCGGGCACGTGCGAGCGGCTGGGGATGATGCCGAAATGATCGTGATTCCCCGGCACCGTCCACAGCGGCTTCGCGAACCCGCGGGTCTCTGCATCGAAGAGCTCGAAGTACGCCCGGGCTTGGGGCTCCTGCTGGCTCATCGCGTCGCGGATCAGATCACCGGTGACGATGGTGAAATCAGGTCGAAGCGAATCGACGAGTTGGCGGAAGCGCCGCGTGCGGCCGACGTTGTTCGGCTCGATGTGCGGATCGGACGCGTGAATGAAACTGAAGGTGCGCGGCGCCGGCGCAGGCTGTAGCGGGAACATCAGCTGAGAATCCGCGGGAGCCGGCGCGCGCCAGAAGCGGCCGACGCTTCGATAGCCATTCGGAATCGAAACGAAGATGATCCCCGTCGGACCTCGCTCGATTCGCGCGACGCCCGACGCATCCGTTGTTGCGACGTCGCGCTGATTGGAGATGACGACGCCCGGAATCGCGCGTTCACCGGCGTCGCGCACGCCATTGCCATTGTGGTCGTCGAATACGGTCACGCTCAGTGTCCCCTGAGCAGCGACTATCGCGGGCACCATCAGGGAGAGAAAAACAAAAACGAATCGGCTCATCGGTATCCGTCGTGGCGGTCGTGGCCATGTTTGTCGGTCGCGGCACACATGCGCCCGAAACTGACGCGCGCTCTACAGAACGTCGGAAAAACCCAAAACTCAACGCTGTTCGCAAATCCTTACCGATGCTTGACCGCCAAGCGGAGGCCCTCGATGCGCGCGCGGAGCTCCGTCCTTCATCGTCAGTTTACGGAGGAGCCAAAGGCCATGCCCGCCGAGGACAACGTGCGATCGAAGCTCGGCGACGCGAACGTGACGCAGTGCCGATCGTACAGTAATTCCCGGGGGTCGAATGACCCGCTGCGGAGACGCGAACCTGAACGTAGTTTCCCGCCTCCCACGCGCTATCACCGCGACCGCCCCGGAGTTGATCATGTTGTCGACCATCGCCGCACGGCGCATTGTCGCCGCCCTCGTGTGCGTCACACTCTCGTGGACGGTGACGTCGTGCGGGGGCGACACGACCACGTCGCCGACCACGGACACGCCCTCGACCCCATCGTCGCCCGCGACGCCGTCAACACCCTCGACGCCGAGCAAGCCGCCGGTGGTAACCACGGCCGACGCGGCGAATGTCGGCAGCACGGCGGGAACGGTCCACGGAACGGTCGATCCAAGCGGCGCCGAGACGACGGTGTGGTTCGAGTGGGGGACGAATACCAATTCTCTGAATGTCACGTCGACGACCACGAATCCGGTCGGCGTGGTGAACGACTGGGCGGCGACGCTGACCGGCCTGCTGCCGTCGACGACGTACTCGTTCCGTATCGTGGGTCAGAATTCGGGGGGCACCACTCGCGGCGCCTTCAAGACGTTCACGACGTGCGCAGCCGCCGGGTGCTCCGCGGCCACGCCGACGGTGACGCACGTGAGCGTGTCACCGGCGACGACATCGGTGAACGTGGGCTCGACGGCAACGTTCACGGCGACGGCGACAGACGCATCCGGCAGCGTCGTGACCGGCCGCCCGATCACGTGGGCGTCGAGCAACGCGGCGGTGGCGACAGTGGACGCGAACGGCGTCGCGCGAGGCGTGGCCGCCGGGACTGTGCAGATCACGGCGACGATCGGCGGCGTCACCGGCAGCGCGTCGTTGACCGTGGCGGCCGTTGTCGTCAAGGTGGCGACCGTCACCGTGTCGCTCGCGAGCACGACGATCACGGTCGGCCAGACGACGCAGGCCACGGCGACGCTCCGCGATGCGTCGGGGACGGTGCTCACGGGGCGCGCGATCACATGGAGCTCGTCGAACACGAACGTGGCGCGCGTCGACGCGACCAGTGGATTGGTGACGGCCGCCGGCGTCGGCTCGGCCACGATCACGGCGACGAGCGAAGGCATTACCGGAAGCGCAACAATCACAGTGAACGCGCCCGCGGTGGCGCCGACCGCGACGACGAACGACGCCACGAGCGTGTCGACGACCTCGGCGACGCTGCAAGGCACCGTGAACCCGAACGGAAGCACGTCGACGGTGTGGTTCGAGTGGGGCACGAGCACGACGTCCCTCACCGCCACGGGCACGGGAACGAATCCGGCGACCACCGTCACCAATTGGACGGAAAATCTCACCAACTTGCAGCCGTCGACGACGTACACGTACCGCATCGTGGCGCAGAACGCCGGCGGAATCACGCGCGGGGCATTCAAGACGTTCACCACCGGGGCCGTGCAAACCGGACCGACGGGCGATCACACCACGTCGTGGGACGGCGGTGAGAGCGATGAGCCGGTCGCTACGCTCACGGCATCCAACCCGCGCTTCCTCGACAACACGCCGTTCACCCTGACGCAGACGACGACGGTGATCGCGTTCACCGCGCAGCAGTTCACGTCGCAGTTCTGGGTGCTCGATCGCAACAATGCGCAGGCGTTCGTCAACGGGAGCGCGTTCAACGGCTTTCAACTGGCCCCGCTCGGCCAGGCCGGATTGAACTTCGTGACGCTCCCGGCCGGCACGTATTTTCTCGCTGCGCAGCCGAACCAGACCGTGTTCTCGGGCTATAGTAATACTATCTTTATGGAAGTATCATGGGGCACGTTCCCGAAGTGGACGTTCAGCAGCAACGTCCCGCTCGCGCTGTCGGGCGCGAATCCCGGAGCGTGGAAGAGCCAGGGGTTCACGGTGGGGACCAGCGACTACCGCGCCGAGATCGAGACGGAAGGGTCGGACGGGGTGTTCGCGGTGATGACGGCCGCGCAATTCCAGACCTATCAGGCGAAGTACGCGAACGGCTACACGGGCGGCGGCTTCGACGCGATCTTCGCCTGCGGGGGCCAGCAGGGAGGAATCGACCTGGAGATCGAGTGCGAGATGAAGTTGACGCCCGGGAGCTACGTCTTGATCTACATCAACACGAGCAACCGGGTCGCGGGCGGGGCCGGAAACATCAACTTTTACCGGCCGTAGGAGGCGCCCCGATCGTCGCCGCGTGCGACGGACCGCGGACACCGTGCTCGACGCGCTCGCCGCGTCGAGCACGGCCCGAAAACCATGAGTAAGTTTCGGAATGGACCACGTGACATCACCCGGCAATCCCCCGCCCACGTCGAAGGAAAAAAACGCGGTGCAGCGCGAGGTCGGCCGATTGCTCGACGAGCTCGCTCCCGAGAGGACCTCCGCGCACGCGGGCCGTTCGATGGAGGCGATCCAGAGACACCGCACGCCGACCGGCTGCATCCTTCAAGGAGCAAATGCGGCGCTCAGCGTGACGTGGTACGTCGACGCCGCGGAGCGCGGCAGGGTTGGCGAGCTTCAGATCGTGCTGTGGCGCGGGATCGTCTCGCGCCGGGGTTCCGGCAAGACACCGGAGCCGGCGGAAGTGGTCCGGCAGGAAGTGGTGAATCCCGTCGAGCGTCCCACCGACGAGTGCATTTGGCGCTCCGATGACGGAACCGGCTACGACACGACCGGACTGATCGCGCACTGCGTAATGCTCCTCGAGGCGCAGTTGAACAAAGGCGACTAGGATCGAGGCATGACATCCCTTGCGTGTGCGGCACGCACGTTGTGTTTCGCCGCCACCTTCGTGGTTGCGGCAGTTCCACGCGTGACTGACGCGCAGCGAAGCCCCGTCGCGCGTTCGGGAAATCCGATCATTCCCGGCTGGTACGCGGATCCGGAGGCGCACGTGTTCGACGGCGCGTACTGGATCTACCCGACGTACTCCGCGCCCTACGGCCAGCAGACGTTCATGGACGCCTTCTCGTCGAAGGACCTGATCACGTGGGTGAAGCACCCGCACGTGCTCGACACGGCCAACGTCAAATGGGCGCACCGCGCCGTGTGGGCGCCGTCGGTGATCGAGAAGGACGGGTGGTACTATCTCTTCTTCGGCGCGAACGACATTCAGAATGACCAACAAGTCGGCGGCATCGGCGTGGCGCGCGCACGGTCTCCGGCCGGGCCCTTCGTCGACTACATCGGCCATCCGCTGATCGACGCGTTCCACAATGGGGCGCAGCCGATCGATCCGTTCGTATTCAAGGATGCTGATTCGACATATTACATCGTCTATGGCGGCTGGCGGCATTGCAACATCGCCCGGCTGAGCGACGATCTCACGAGCGTCGTGCCGCTGCCCGACGGAACGATGTTCAAGGAGATCACGCCCGCGGGCTACGTCGAAGGCTCGTTCATGCTGCGCAAGGACGGCAAGTACTACTTCATGTGGTCCGAGGGCGGGTGGACGGGACCGAACTACGCGGTGGCCTACGCCATCGGCTCGTCGCCGTTCGGCCCGTTCGAGCGAACGGCCAAGATCCTTCAGCAGGACTCGTCGGTGGCGACCGGCGCGGGCCACCATTCAGTCATACAATCGCCCGCATCGCGGAAATGGTACATCGTGTACCACCGCCGCCCACTCGGCGAGACGGACCCCAACCATCGCGCCGTGAGCATCGACGAGATGCGCTTCGACGACCGCGGCTTCATTCTGCCGGTCAAGATCACGCGCGAGGGCGTACCGGCTGACCCACTCGGACGGACCGAGCACTCCGATTCTTCGTCAGCGCCGCGGCGCTCACCAGCGCCGCGCTAGCCCCGCGCCGATGAACTGCTCGTGCGAGGTCTCGCTGCCAAGACCATGACCGGCTCGAACGTCGACCTGAAAGCGGTCCGTTATGAGAACTGTGAAGCCGCCGTCGACGTCGTTGCCGGACGTACCCGGCCCGCTGCCATGCACGCGGCCGATGGTCAACCCCTCGGCGAAGACTGACACGCGCGGACTCACGGCCCACCAGCCCGCCACGCTCGTCCACGCGCGGGTCGCCCGGCCGGTGCCGGTCTCGATCGCCCCGTAGCCCACGTCCGCGAACAACGAAAATGGGCTCGGCGTCGTCCAGCTGACGGCGACCTTCGCCTCCGGCTGCGCCGCGCCCGCGCTGATGCCGGTGGCGCCGGTGGCGATCGTCGTCGCGCCGAGAAGCGCCGTGTTCGGGATCCACGCATGCACGCTGTCGGGCACCGCGCGGAGATTGACCTTCGCGCCGATCTTCGCGTCCTCGATGCCGCGAACACTCGGCGCGTCGTCGGTCGATCGCGCGGCATAAGAGTTCCCGAATAGACGCAGCTCGGTGCGCGCTCCGACGCCGAATCGAATGAGCGTCTCACCGAACGTCCGGTACTCCGTCGCCGGAGCGCCAAGGGCGGCGCCGACGCGATCGTCGGTGACGCCCGCCTCGAGCTGTACCGCGCGCGCCGGCATCGCCGTCGGCGTGTCCGTGTACCCCGGACGATCGGCAACCACCGGCCCGGGCGCGCCGAACGTGGCGCACGCCGTGAACGCCCACGCGGACAGCCCGCACGCGAGCCAGCCGCGCGATATCGCCTGTCTACAGATACGCCTGCTCACCATGGAGTGATTCATCGAGCCCCAACTCCTCGTCGGCGGTGGTGACCATCACCGGCGTGATCTTGTTGATGATCGCGAGCATGACGTACGTGAAGACAAAGGCGTAGACCGCCGAGCCGATCACCGCCCCCGCTTCCTTCAGGAAGAACGTCGCGTCGCCGTGGACGAGCCCATTCGCGCCGCCATCCGGATTCATCGCGTTGAACGCGAACGCGCCGAGGCAGAGCACGCCGACCACGCCGCCGACGCCGTGCACGCCCCACACGTCGAGGGCGTCATCCCATTGCATCTTGTTCTTGAGGAAAATCGCATAGTAGCACACGATGCTGGCGACGATGCCGATCAGAATCGCCGTCGCGGTGCTCACGTATCCGGCGGCGGGCGTCACCGCCGCGAGGCCGGCGATGGAGCCGGTGAGCAGCCCGACGAATTTCGGCTTTCGCTCGTAGATCCATGCGAGCGTCAACCAGGTGATCGCGGCGAAAGACGCGGCGACGTCGGTGTTGAGAAACGCGAGCGACGTCACGCTGTCGACTTTGAGCTCGCTGCCCGCATTGAACCCGTACCACCCGAACCAGAGCAGCCCCGTGCCGAGTGCGACGAGCGGAATGCTGTGCAGTCCCGTATCGGCGACACGCCGTTTGCCCACGTAGAACACGGCGGCCAACGCCGCGAAACCGGCGGTCGCATGGACGACGATCCCGCCGGCGAAATCGAGCACACCGTTCTGCTGCAGGATGCCGCCTCCCCACACCATGTGCGCGACGGGAAAGTAGACCAGGAGCAGCCACGCCACGAGGAACAACAGATACGCCTTGAACGTCACACGATTGGCGAACGCTCCGGTGATCAGCGCCGGCGTGATCTGGGCGAACATCATTTGATACGCGATGAACACGATCAGCGGAATCGTCGGTGAGCCGGGGAACGGCATCATCGGATCGACGCCGCGAAAGAACGCGAGGTTGAAGTTGCCGATCACGCCGCCAATGTCGGGATTCGTCGCGCTTCCGTGACTGCCGCTGAAGGCCATCGTGTAGCCGCAGACAACCCACAGCACGGTCGTCACGCCCATCGACACGAAACTCTGTATCATGATCGTCAGGACGTTCTTGCGCCCAACGAGACCGCCGTAGAAAAAGGCGAGGCCAGGCGTCATCAGCATGACGAGACTGGTCGAGAGGAGCATGAACGCGGTGTTTCCCGTGTCCCAATGCATCGCTTGTCTCCGGTGGACGAGGAGGGAGGGGTCTGCGGCGACTACCGATGCGACGAACTTCGACTCCACTGCTCCGCCGAAACTACCTGGCTATTGCTCTGTCCGCAGCCCAGGCCCGCACAAAGCCGGCGGCCCGGGGCGGGCGGGCGCACTCGCGGCGACATGGATCGAGTTCCTATATTCCTCGCGGCGTGACGCGAACGGTCTTCCCCTGGAGATCCAAATGATCCGGCCCACGAACTCCGCGGACGATACGCGGCAGGCGACTCCCTCACGGGCCACAGCACGGCGCCGGTTCGAGATCATCCTGATCCGGCCGTCGCACTACGATGACGACGGTTATGTCATCCAGTGGTTCCGGTCGTTGATGCCGTCCAACAGCCTGGCCGTGATGAATGGGCTGCTCGTCGACGCCGCCGAGCGTCACGTGCTTGGTCCGGACGTCGACATCCATGTCATGCCGATGGACGAAGCCAACACGCGCATCAGACCGGACGCATTGATCCGCCGCATCAAGTCCGCGGGCGCCGGCGGATTCGTCGGCCTGGTCGGCGTGCAATCCAACCAGTATCCACGCGCGCTCGACATCGCCCGCCCTTTTCGCGACGCGGGAATCCCCGTCATCCTCGGCGGTTTTCACGTGTCGGGCAGCATGGCGATGGGCGTCGACGAGAGTTTGCAACGCGCGCGCGCGATGGGCATCACGCTCTACGCCGGCGAAGCCGACGGGCGCATCGATGACATCATCATCGCCGCCGCGAAGGGCACGCTCGAACCGGTTTACAATTATCTCAACGATCTGCCGGGCATCAACGGCGCCACGATTCCACATCTGCCCGTCGGCACGGCGAAGCGAACGATCGGCGCGACGATGAGCTTCGACGCCGGCCGCGGCTGTCCGTTCCAGTGCTCGTTCTGCACGATCATCAACGTGCAGGGCCGGAAATCACGCCGGCGCACGCCCGACGACATCGAACAGGTGGTGCGGCGGAATCTCGCGGAGGGCAACGACCGGTTCTTCATCACGGACGACGACTTCGCGCGCAACAAGGACTGGGAGCCGATTCTCGACCGGCTGATCAAGATCCGCAATGAGCCGGGCAATCGCGAGATCACGTACTGGGTCCAGGTCGACACGCAGTGCTACAAGCTGCCGCGCTTCCTCTACAAAGCCGGTCAGGCGCACGTCATCAACATGTTCATCGGTCTGGAGAACATCAATCCGGACAACCTCAAGGCCGCGAACAAGCGACAGAACAAGATTGCCGACTACCGGACGATGATGCTCGACTGCAAGCGCAACGGGTTGGTGACGTGGGGCGGTTACATCATTGGTTTCCCGGGCGACACGAAGGAGTCCGTACTGCGCGACGTCGAGACGATCAAGCGCGAATTGCCGATCGATCTGCTGGAATTCTTCTTCCTGACGCCGCTGCCGGGTTCGGCCGATCACCAGCGACTGGCGAAGGCCGGCGTGCGCATGGACGAGGACCTGAACAAGTACGATCTCAATCATGCGCTGACGGATCATCCCAAGATGTCGAAAGCCGAATGGGAAGAGACGTATCGGGCGGCGTGGCGCAGCTACTACACGAAGGAGCACTGCCGGACGATCATGCGGCGCGCCGCGGCGAGGGGCGTGCATCCCAATCGCGTGTTTCTGCCGCTCACGTCGTTCTATCACGCGGTGATGTTCGAGGGGATTCATCCACTCGAGGGCGGCATTCTCCGGCGGAAAGTCCGCAAGGATCGACGGCCCGGCTTGCCGATCGAGAACCCCATCCTGTTCCACGCGAAGCGTTGGCCCAGACAGCTCGCCGTGAGCTTGCGCTTCGGACTCCGGTTTCTTCACATGGCGTGGATGGGCCGGCGCATCATGCTCCACCCGCGGATGTTCGACTACATGGATCAGGCGTTGGCGCCGATGGACGAGTCGCCGGACGTCGAGCAGCAGACGGTGGAGACATTCGAGCCGAGCCTGCCGGACGTAGCGCCCGGCGTCGAACGAGTGGCGAGCGTGCTGCCCGCCTGAGCGCGTCGCCTACTCCACCCTTGCTGGCCCTGGTGGCGCATGTGATTCGTGCCCCTCAGCCGCTCCTCTCAGCCGCTGATTTCGGAATCCGGATCGTGAACGTCGTACCGGCTTCCGCGGTGGATTCCATGTCGAGCGTGCCGTGGTGTCCCTCGACAATTTTGTCGACGATGAACAGCCCGAGCCCCAGATGCCGCCGGTCGCGAGTTCCGGTGACACCGCGGCCGATGCCCGCGAACAATCGGCTCACCTTCTCAGCCGGAATCGGCGGGCCCCCGTTGTGTACCGAAATGACTGCTTCACGTTCGTCGCCGCGCGCGGCAACACAGATTGGGGCATTGGCATCGCCGTGCTGCACGGCGTTCGCGACCAGGTTCGTGAGCGCCTGCGCGAGTCGCGCTCGATCCCACGAACCCGTCAACACTCCGCTCCGCTGTGTCTCGATTCGCGCATTGGGGTAGGACGCTCGGATTTCATCGGCAACTTCGCCGACCACATCGCCCAGGTCCATAGCGGCGGGTGTGATTGGCATTCCATCGCCGAGCCGGCTCAAGGCTAGATCGAGCAAGTCTTCAACGAGCCGGCTCATTCGGCGTTCGGCGCTTTCAACGGCTCGAACGAGCGTTGTTTGTTCGGCGTCGAGAACGCTGGACTCGAGCAGAAAGGCTGCCGACGTCGCAATGGCGCCAAGCGGATTTCGGAGGTCGTGTCCGAGCACGGCCAGGAAACGCTCTCTCGTTTCGTCGCTCGCCTTCGAATAGCGCGCGAGGGACTCGGCGATCGCTTGATCGATCGCTTCGTTGAAGCGAACGAGATCGTCGAGCTCCGCCTGACCGAATCCGTCCTGCTGCGCCGTCCAGAGTCGCGTGACGCTCGCCCGTAACGCGCGAAACTCGGCGACCATCTGTCCGACGGTAAACCCGCTTGCCGCGCGCCCATACCCGTGCTCGGCGGCGGCAGAAAGCGTTGCTCGTCGTTCGGCCGGTGCCAGCCCCTTGGACTTCTCGGTCTGCTCGCGTGCCGTCTGCGGAGTTTCCAGATCGGCCGCGATTACGTCGAGCATCGCTCGCGCGTGATCGCGGAGCCCGACGACGCTCATCGACTCGCCGAGCGGCAGCGCGCGGGCAAATGTTTCCCATTCCGTGAGGATGCGGCTGCTGTGCTGACGGATGAAACTTGATAGGTTTGGCATTCTAATACTGGAACAATGCGCCGTCGGGCGCGTCTGTGGAACCAGCGGTCTGTGCTGTTGCGCGTGCAGCGGCTATATTACGACAATAGCTGGTGAGCGGCGTCGCTCGCTCCCTTTGGCCTTCGTGCGCCGCGTCGTCGCGCCGGATCCCCGAGCCCCTTGGTCAGCCTGCTCGTGGACAAGCCGGAGGCCCCATGAACGACGCACGAAACGCGACCTCGTCGCTCCGCGCATGAGCAATACCCAACCGTTCGGCTCGCACTCGACCGTGCGCTCGCCAACGGCGACGCCGGCGCAGGTGGCGTGCGAGGCCGCGCCGTTTCCCGTGAAGACACCGGCGAACCCGATCGAAACATTGTTTCCCGATTGGCGGCAGCGGTTGGGCCGCAATCTGTCACGGCGCAGCGACAGCCGTTGGGAACCGCTGACATGGGTGCACCCCGCGGACGAGTAGCAGATCCCCAACCAGGACCGATCATGACCGTACACGAATTCGACGAGTACCGCGACACGCCGCTGTGGGCGGCGGTCGAGGCCACGCTGACCGAATTGGTGGCGTCGCGCGAAGTCGCAGTAAACACCGCGCCGGCGTACGTGATCGGGTATCTGTGTCAGGAGCTCGTCGCGAAGAAACTTGTCGCGCTGAGTGCCATTCAGAAATGATCGTCGCACGACGGCGCCTCGAAGCCTCACTTCTCCCGCGCCGCCTATGCCGTTCCGTGACGGGGTTGCGTCCGCTGAGCTGAACCATTCGCCGCAGCCGCCGCCAACAAATTCGCCATCGGCTCGTCCCGCGAGCCATACCGCGCCCACCCTTCGGCAGTCGACTCATAGCGATAATCGGTCATCGTCAGATCGGCGCCGCGATCGATGAGAAATCTGACCGCGGCATCGTTCCCCTGAATCGCCGCTTCGTGCAGGATGCTCGCCGGCTCGTGCGTCGCCCAATCCGTGTTGACGTCGGCGCCGCGCTCCAGGAGGAACGTCGCGATGTCGAAGTGCCGATTCAACACCGCCCACGCAAGCGCGACGTCCAGGACCTGCTGCGTCGTCGGCGGTCCCCAGTGAAGATCGGCGCGGGGGAATTGCGGATCGCTGGCCGGGTAGTGGTGCGCGAGCGCTCCAAGAGCGGGGTGGCCGCCCGCGTCGAACCAGCCCGCCACCGCCGCGGCATCGCCGAGGCCGGCGGCGTGCGGCAAGTCATTCGGCAGCGGCCAGATGCGCGTCAGCAGAGGAACGATATGCGCATTTCCATATGAGAGTGCTTGTATGATGTGCGTCGAGCGCGGTGGTGGATCGGCGCGCAGGATCGCCGGATCGCGCTCGAGCAGCGCCGCGATGAACGTCTCGCGGTCCTTCTCGTAGCAGGCGGGCAGCATCAATTCCGCCTGGACATGAATGAACGACGGTTGGAGCACCCACGATTCATCGTCCAGCCAGCGGCGAAACGTGGACAGATCGCCGCGATCGCGTGCGCGCGCCAATTGTAGAACGACGAATGTCTCCCACGGCACCATCTGCGGATCCTGCCACAGGAGGCTCGGCTGCCGCTCCAGAAAATCGACGAAGGCCTGCCGGCCGTCGCCTGAATGCCAGCGGTCGATGCGACGACCAAGCTCCGGATCGAGCGCGATCGCGCGTTCGAGCAGCCGCCGCGCGACGCCTGTATGCCTGAAACGGCACGCCGTCATGAGCGCCTGATGAATGCGAGTTTGCTCATTGGCGACTTCCTCTGCGCGACTCGGTCCGCGCGACTCCTCGAGCAGCGCGCGCACCATCGCATCATCGCCGAGCGCGGCGAGAACTTGCAGCGTTTGCGGCAGCGCGTTTCTTCGCGCGAGCAAATGGAGCATGCCCGACGCGCCCGTCTTGATCACGTCCTCCCACGTCGTGCGTTCGACGACCGCGCCGGCGTCGATCAGAATCTCGGCCGCGGTCGGTCGCGTGTACGTGCGCTCGCGCTCCGGATCCGAGCAATCCATGGCGTAGGAGGTCGTGGCGTCGAGCAGCGACTGACCCGTCTCGTCGCGCCACGAAATGAGCACCGGGTAATCCGCCAACAGCGTCCGCAGGCGCTCGTGATTCTCGTCGTGAATCGCCACCCGTGCCTGCGACACAGCCCAATCGATCTCACCGCCAATGCGTTTCTGCACCTCGGCCGAGAGCGCGGGCCAGCCGGCGAACCCGTACTCGCGCGCGATGACGAGCTGCGCGTCGCGATTCGAGAGTGGGAGCTCGGCTCCCGGCATCTGCGCGTGGATGCGGGCGATCGCTTCGCCGTGCCCGGCGGCGGCGTCGCGGGCGAGTCGCTTGGCTTGTTTGCGCAGCGAGTCGAGCGACGGACGCGCGGGTAGATCTCGTGCGTGGGACATAGCGCCTCCTTTCACGAAACGCCTGTACCCGCTGACGAATCAGGCTGAAAGAAGGTGCACGGCACCGCATTTCAGAACTGTGACAGGTGGGAATGCTTCCCTGGCCGCGGGTCGGAGGCGCCCTGTCAGGCGCGCTGCCACGGAGTATCGCGGCGGCCGGCGCCGGTGTCAAACGCGAGAGCGTTCGCTACGCGTCAGAGTCGCGACGTGAGCGGCAGGAGGCTCACTACCCGGGTACCGGGCCAGTCCGGTGTCACCTCTCTAACTTCCGACGCAGTCGACTCACCACCGGACTTCGCATGCTCGACACCGTCCGCCGCGACCTGTCATACACCGCGCGTACGCTGCGCCGCTCGCCGACGTTCAGCGTCACCGTGGTGCTCATCCTGGGCCTCGCGATCGGCATGTCCAGCGCGATGTTCACCGTCTTCCGCGCCGTGCTCCTCGAACGCCTGCCGGTTCAGCAGCAGGACCGGATCGTCGAGCTCTCGGGCGTCGCCGGCGGCGCCGCGAGCGAGGTGCCGATCCTTCCGTCGCAGCTTCGCCGCCTGCGCGATCAATCGCGAACCCTGCAAGCCGCCGCGGGCATGGCGCACTGGCGCGTCTTCGCCGACGCGTTGCTCGACGGCGACCGGCGGCTCTCGCTTCGCGAGGCCGTCGTCACCGACCAGTTCTTCAACGTGCTCGGCGCCAGACCCGCGGCGGGCAGACTCTTTCACACCGGCGACGCCGTGCAGTGGGGCGCAGCCATCACCGGTCGCGCACCGGTGGCCGTCCTGAGCCACGCGGCATGGATGCGGTATTTCGGCGGCGATCCATCGATCCTCGGCCGCAGCATCCGCTCACCGAAGATGAACTGGACGATGACGATCGTCGGCGTCGCGCCGCCAGGCCTCGATTATCCGCGCGGCGTCGAGTACTGGGTTGCCGCCGACTACGGAAGTCTGGACGTCGTCGCTCGGCTCGCTCCCAATGCCACGCCGGAAACCGCGCGGCAGGAATTTCAAGCGTTCCTGGCCCACGATCCCGACGTCGCAAAGTACGAAGGCGGCAGCGCGCTCGGCGCGCAGGTGCATACGCTCACGCAGATGGTGATTGGCGACGCACGCCCCGCGCTTCTCGCACTCGGCGCGGCGGTCGCGCTGCTCCTCGTGCTCGCGTGCACCAACATCGGCAACCTCCTGCTGCTGCGGGCCGCGAGCCGAGTTCGAGAGATGGCCGTTCGGCGCGCGCTTGGCGCGTCGGCGGCGGACCTCGTGCGTCAGTTGCTCTGCGAGAGCGTGCTGCTCGCGCTCGCCGGCGGAACACTCGGTGTGCTCCTCGCACGCGTGCTGCTCGACGCGCTCGTGCGACTCGCGCCGACGGGCCTGCCGCGCACCGATCTCATTACGGTCGCCGGAACGCCGCTGCTCGCCGGTGCCGTCGTCACGGCTGCTACAGCCGTGCTGTTCGGCGCGATTCCGGCATTCGTCGCGGTACGCTTCGATCTCTCGTCGCCGCTGCGCTCGGATACGCGCTCGGGCACGGAGGGACGGCGACTGAGAAGAGTACGGCAGGCGCTCGTCGCGTCGCAGATCGCGCTCGCGATGATCGTGCTCGCCGGTGCGGGGCTGCTCGTCCGCAGCCTCGCGCGCCTGACGGCGCTCGACCTGGGTTATGAGACTGCTCATGTAACAATGCTCAATTTCTCGCTCCCGTGGGTACAGTACGCCGGCGATTGCAAACCCGCGGGAACGCTGACCGCGGCCGATAGCGTGCGATGGAACCGGTGCTACTCGACAACGAACTACACCGCGCACGAGCGCGTGATGACGAATCTGCGCGCCGTACCGGGCGTCGAGGCCGTCTCGCCGGAGGCGGTGCCTCCCTTCCTCGGAACCAATGTCTGGGAGGGCCGCTTCGCCGCGCAGGAGCAGACCACCGCGGAGTCGAAGGCGAACCCGTGGTTTGGTTTTGACGCGGTGGGGCCGGAGTTCTTCCGCGCGCTGGGCGCCCCGATCGTCGCCGGCCGAGCGTTCACGGACGCCGATAACGAGGATGCGCCGCGCGTCGCCGTGATCACCGAGCGAGTCGCCAAGCAGCTCTGGCCGAATCAGTCGTACCAGTCGGTCGTCGGCAAACGCCTTCGTGAGAGCGAAGATCAAACGCCGGATTCGCTCATCACCGTCGTCGGCGTCGCGCGCGACTTTCACTACCGCCAGCATCGAGAGAGCACGCCGACGGTGTTCAGACCATATCGGCAGGTGCTCGCGCAGGGCTATCT
Source organism: Gemmatimonadaceae bacterium (assembly GCA_035606695.1). NCBI lineage: Bacteria > Pseudomonadati > Gemmatimonadota > Gemmatimonadia > Gemmatimonadales > Gemmatimonadaceae > Gemmatimonadaceae bacterium. The sequence goes on along the minus strand of DATNEW010000014.1, from coordinate 25,745 downwards.
CGTCGTGCGCACGCACGGCTCCGGTGTGTCCGCCAGCGCGATGCGCCGCGCGGTGGAAGACGCCGGCGGCGGCGCGACCTTCATCCGCGCGGAGTCGATGGACGATCTCATCGCGCCGCAGCTCGCGACGCCGAAGTTCGACGCACTGCTGCTCTCGATCTTCGCGCTCGCGGCCGTCGTGCTCGCGGCAGTCGGCCTCTATGGAATCATGGCGTCCGCCGTCGCGCAGCAGCAGCGCGAGCTCGGCATCCGCATGGCACTCGGCGCGACGTCGAACGGCGTGCGCAACATGGTGTTGCGGCAAGCATTCACGGTCGCGGGCGCCGGAACGATTGTCGGCCTTGCCGGCGCGTTGGTTGGCTCACGCCTGTTGACGTCGATGTTGTTCGGCGTCACGCCGTTCGATCCGCCGACGCTCGCCGGTGTATCGCTGCTCCTGCTCGCGATCGCGGCGGTGGCGGCCTACATCCCGGCGCGACGTGCAACGACGATCGACCCGGCGAGAGCCTTACGGGCCGAGTGAGCGTTCATCGACCGCGAACCTGCCAAGGACCTCGACCAGCTCGTCCGGGTCGATCGGCTTCGCGAGATGCAGTGCGAATCCCGACGCCTCGCTGCGCGCTCGATCCTGCGCCTGGCTGTACCCACTCAGCGCAATCAGCACGGGCGATGAATCGCCGAGACGCGATCGCAGCTCGCGCGCGAGGGCGTAGCCGTCCATGCCCGGGAGTCCGATGTCGAGAATCGCAATCTGCGGACGGAAGACTTCCGCCACCGCGAGCGCGTTGATCGGGTCGAGCGCGGCGCGCACCTCGAACCCCATCGAGCCGAGCAACCTCGAGAGTCCGTTCGCGACGTCGCGATGATCGTCGACGAGCAGTATGCGCGCCGTGGTCGGACGTTTGGCGTGAACATGTGCCAGCGGCGGTTCTGCCATGGGCTTGGGTTCCTGCGTCGCCGCGGGCAATCGCACGACGAACTCGCTGCCGCGGCCGGGTCCGTCGCTGTGCGCGGTCACCGTGCCGCCGTGCAACTCGGTGAGCCTGCGCACGAGCGACAGCCCGATGCCGAGCCCACCTTGTGAGCGATCCGAACTGCGCGCGCCCTGCACGAACGTCTCGAACAATTCGGGCAACAGCTCCCGATCGATGCCGGCACCCGTGTCGCGAACGCGCACGACGACGGAATCACCCTCGCGCACGCCGGCGATGGAGATCTTTCCGGCGAACGGCGTGTAGCGCGCGGCGTTCGAGAGCAGATTGTCGAAGACCTGCGTGAGCCGCACTTCGTCACCCTCGATCGCGAGTCCGTCGGCTGGGACCGAGATCTCGAGATCGTGGTGGCGCTCCTCGACGAGTGGCGCGGTCGCCGCGACCGCGCGCGCGATGACGGTCGAGAGCTCCAGGCGAGTCATCGCCAGCGTCACCCGGCCTCGCGCCACGCGCGACACGTCGAGCAGGTCGTCGACGAGGCGAACGAGGTGCTTCACCTGGCGGACGATCACGTCGAGATCGTGACGCGCCTCGGCGTCGACCCGATGCTCGAGCAGGCGTGCCGAAGTCAGAATCGGCGTGAGCGGATTGCGCAGCTCGTGCGAGAGCAGCGCCAGGAATTCATCCTTGCTGCGATCCGCGCGCCGCAGCGCCGCCTCGGCGTTCTTCAGGCGCGTGACGTCGACGAACGCGCCGATGGCGCCGCGCGGAGTGCCGTCAGGATCGCGCAGCGCGATCGCGTTCCCGTAGAGATGCGTGACCTGGCCGTCGTCGAAGCGCAGCTCCTCTTCGTAATCTCTCTAATCGCGCCCACGAGCGGCGCGCTGCAACGGCAGTTCGTCGGGAGAAAGCTCGGCACCATTCGCCCAGACGGAGAAAGGCCATGCGGGCACGGCGTCGGCCGCGCTCCTCGACAGATTCTCTCCCATCGGCATGCGGAGTGTTTCATGGCCGGCGCGATTACCGTGAATCTCCCGGCAGTCCGGATCGCGCGCGATCCACACGGCCGCGGGTACCGCGTCCATCAAGGCCGCGATCTCGTCGGCGCGGGCGAGCGCACGCCGTTCGCTCTTGCGCAGCGCATCCTCGCCCGCGCGCTGATCGGTAACGTCGGTGGACGCCTTCACGAAACACGGCTCGCCGTCGATCTCGATGCGAGCGCTGGACAGCAGCACCTTGATGACTCTTCCCTGCTTCGTGTGAAGCGTCGTCTCGACGCTGTGCTGGGTCGTCGCACCCGGAGACGCGATGAACGCCGCTCGATCCGCGGCGCTCCAGATGCCTAGATCGATCGAGGATCTCCCGACGACGTCGTCGCGCTGAAACCCCGTGAGCCGAAGAAATGCGTCGTTGACGTCGAAGAACACGCCGTCGCTCTGGCGCGTGATCGCCAGCGGTTGCGGACTCAAATGAAAGACCGTCTCGAATTTTCGCTCGGACGCGCGCAACGCATCTTCAGCCGCGCGGCGGTCGTGCATGTCGAAGGCCGCCGCGAGCCAGCGCGTTACCGTGCCGTTACCGTCTCGGACCGGCGCGATGCGCCCGACGTGCCAGCGGTATTCGCCGTCCGCGGTTCGAATGCGGTACTCGATCTCGGTCGGCTCGGCCGTTGCCAGCGCGTGGTCCCAGCGTCGCGCCAGCTCGTCGCGATCGTCGGGATGGACAACGATGAGCGCGCCCTTGCCGTTGAGCGTCTCGTCTTCAGTAAGGCCCGTCAGCTCGAACCAGCGGTCGTTCACCCACTCCAACTGGCCGTGCGCATCGCACGTCCAGATGATTTGTGGCAACGCGTTCGCCAACGCACGATCAGCCGCATGGCTGTGCGTCCGCGCGTGCACGTGACCCTTCCCGCGTTCCGAAGTTCGAGTCGTTGACGGCACCCCGAGTGGGCACGAGTTGGGTTGAGTATGCGACCGGGTACCGGCGATCGCCAGATCCAACGCCTGTCAATCGAGCGTGCCTACACCGCCCTATTCCACCCGAAGCGTCGTCGCCGGCTCGACGCGCGCCGCCCGGCGCGCCGGAATCCACGTTGCCGCCGCGGCGACCGCGAGCAGCAGCAACGCGATCGCGATGCCGATCAGGTATGGATTCACCTCGGGCGCTATCACAATTCCCTGATTGAGCCCGATCTCGAGCGCCACGACGCTGAGTGGCAGCCCGAGTGCCAGCGCCGCGACACTCACGCGGACGCCCGAGGCGAGAAACATGCGCGCCACCTGCATGGGCTGCGCACCGAGCGCGATCCGAATGCCGATCTCGCGCGTCCGCTGGCGCACGGCGAGTGAAACGATTCCGTAAAGACCGAGCGACGCCAGCAGCATCGCGAGCACACCGCCGGCGCCGGCCAGCCCCGTCTGCTGCAGCATGTCCCGGTAGTCGCGCTCATCCGATTGCGCCAGCGTCATCATCGACGTCACGGGCAGCGACGGCGCGCGAGCACGCACGAAGCGTTGCAGCTCAGGCTCGAAGGGCGCCGCGGGACCGCGCGTGCGCACGAGCACGCGATCGTGCCGCCACTGCTTGCCGCGCGCCGTGTACACGCGCACCGGCTTGTCGCCACGTGCGGCGCCGCCGTTCCACGTCATGCCCGGCGCGCTGCTCGTTGCGTCATACACGCCGACCACGGTCATCGTGATGGAGTCCTGCTTCCACCCGGGCAGCGGCGGCGAGACCAGCGTGCGTCCAACCGGATTCGACTCCGTCCACAACTTCCGCGCGAGATCGCTTCCGATCACGACGGGATAGGCCAGCGACATCGGGAGCGTATCCGCGAACGAGACGTCGCGGCCAAAGACGATCGGTACGTCGACCGCCGAAAACCATCCCGGCGCCGAGCCCTCGAGCGTCACGACCGTTGGCACCGTATCAGTTTGTGCATGACGCACGCGACGATCGGGCGCGAACACGCCGCGAATGGCGAAGCCGGTGACTTCGGGAACTGCATTCACAACCTCAGGCCGTTCGGCAATGCGCGGCACGAGCGAGTCGACCGCTTCCGCGCGCTGGCCCGGCGCGCCGGACGCCAGCGGATGAAAATTGATCGCGACGACACGCCGGCTCATCTCCGGCGCCAGCGGCTGATACTCGGCGATCACCAGCGAAAGCATCGTGCCGAGGAACACGAGCAGCGGCTGCGAGAGCGCGATCTGCGCGACGACGAAGCCGCGCTGCAGCCGGCCGCGTCCACTCACCGCGGTGCCCGAGTCGCGCAGCGCGTTCGCGACGTCGCCGCGGGTCGCGTGCAGCGCGGGCGACAGACCGAACAGCACGCCGGTGGCAACCGCCAGCACGAGCACGAACGCGAACGTGACAGCGTCGGGTGTGACGTCCACGCCGTTGATTTCAGTTTTCTGATTGTAGAGCAGCGCGATCCAGGCGAATGTCAGCCCGATCGCGCCTCCGGCGAGCGCGAGAATCGTCGATTCGGTGATCAGCTGCCGCAAGACCCGCGCACGCGATGCGCCGAGCGAGAGGCGCACGGCGATCTCGTGCCGCCGTCCGACGGCGGCGGCGACCATCAACGAGCTGATGTTCGTGCACGCGATGAGCAGGATGAGGACGCCCACCGTGATGATCATCGTGGTCGCCATCACCATCTCGTTATGATCTTTCCCGGGCGCCACCTCCTGCATGCCGAAGACCGAGGCCGTGCGCGCCATTCCAACGCGTGTCGCGGAATCGGGAAGCGATGCCGTGATCACCTGGCGCGTAAACGCGGCGGCGCGGTCGCGCGACACTTGCGGTGCGAGTTGCGCGACAGCCGAGAGCACCGCGTCGTCGGTCAGCCATCGAACCGGCGCATGCGCGATGCTCGCCCGAGCACTCACCGGAATCCACAGCTCGGGTTCGTTCATGTTGCGCAGCGCGCCCTGAAATCGCGGCGGCGCGACGCCGGCGACGTACACCGGAATTTCGTTCACGATGATCCGCCGCCCCACCGCGGCGGCAGCGCTGCCGTACAGCGTATCCGCCATGGCATACGACATCACGGCGGTCAAGTCCGGCGTATCGCGCACATCAGTGCGTTGCGCGAGTCCCGGTCCGGCGACGATCGTGACGCCCAGCGCGTGGAAATAGTTCGGTGTCACGAACTGCATCTGCATGCTGCGAGCGGCGGATGCGATCGTGCTGTCGGCGCCCAGCACGACTTCGTCTTCCGTCCACGCGGCGACGTCATGGAAGATGTCTCGACGTTCGGCAAGCGCGGTGATCTCCGCGTACGTGAAGAGCCGCGGCTGCCACTGCGCGGTGGGCGTTGCGCGCTCCTGCGACCACACCCGGACTTGATCCGCGTTCGGCGAGACGCCCGGCGCGGGCCGGAAGAACTGCGATTGAATCAGCGAGAAAATCAGCGCGTTGGCGCCGGTGCCGAGCGCGAGGACGGTAACGATGATCGCGGTCGTGGCCTTGTGACGCGCGAAGTAGCGGTGCGCGAACCGCGCGTCGGCGAGCACATCGTGAGCCCAGCGCCCGCCGCGTACATCGCGCGCCTGTTCCTGAAGCACGCCGACGTTGCCGAATTCGCGTTCCGCGGCGCGCCGCGCGTCTTCCTGCGACATGCCGCGGGCGGCGAAGCGCTCGGTGGCGCGCTCGAGATGCTCCGCCATCTCGCTCTGCATGTCACGCTCGAGCGCGCGGCGCGCGACGAGCGCGCGAATGCGCCGCATTGCCCATCCAATCGGATTCACTGAAACCTCGGCGCGACGGTCAGGTAGTCTTGAGAATGGCGCCCAGCGCGCCGGAGAATCGCGCCCACTGCTCGCGCTGATCGGCGAGGTGTCTGCGGCCGGCGGCCGTGAGCGAGTACACCTTGGCGCGGCGCCCCTTGGGCGTTGCGCACCACTCGGCCTTGATCAAACCACGCTCCTCGAGACGATAGAGCGCGGGATAGAGCGAGCCGGCATTCACTTGCAGCACGTCACTCGAAACCGCCTGAATGCGCAAACTCAGGTCGTAGCCGTTGGTCGGCTCGGCGCGGAGCATCTGGAGGACGATGAGATCGAGAGTGCCTTGCAGAAGCGAGGCATGGGCGGGAGGCATTTTTCGCTAGACCGTCTAGTGGTGGAACCAATCTGTGATCCGTCCACTAGAACGTCAAGTGGAGAATTGAATGGTGGGCACTTCGGTGTGCATATTGAAGCCATCCTCTCTTCCTCTTCGGCCCGCCCCATGCCGCCCAAGAAAGCCCCACGCAAGATGCCGGTCTTCAGCAAGCCCGCCGCCGCCACGCTCGACGCATTCGAGCGCGCCACGGGAAGCGTCGAGCGTGCCGAGCGCCGAACGATGTTCGGCTATCCGTCGCTCTTCCTCGGCGGCAACATGATGGCGTGCGTGTTTCAGGACCGCATCATGGTGCGTTTGTCCGAGGCCGATCGCGCGGCGGCGATGAAAATTCCCGGCGCGAAGCCATTCGAGCCGTCGCCCGGTCGCGCGATGAAGGAGTACGTGGATTTTCCGCGCGCGGTGATCGACGATCCCGGGGCGCTCGCGAACTGGTTTGGTCGCGCGGCCCGTTACGTCGGGACGCTGCCGGCGAAAGCTGCGAAGTCGCCGAAGAAGAAAGCGGCGAAGAAACGCTAGTCCGTCATCTCGCCACGACGCGAATGACACCCTTGTACGTTCGCGCCGTCACACGCGACGCACCGTCGCCGACGTCGAATGTCATCGGCCGATTGCCGGCCGCGGTGGGCATCGACGTCACCCCGCCCGCCTCGATGTGCCCCTCGATGCTCGACAGTGTCATTCGCGCCGACGCGGTGCGCGGCAGGTTCAGCTCGATCGCACCCGAGTGCGTCGACATGTCGAGCACCGCGCCGCGTGCCGGCGACGCCGTGTAGCGAATGTCGCCGCGGACCGTCGCCAACTGTCCACGCTTCACCGACGAGGTCGCGATCACGAGCGGGCCTGTGATGGTCGATGCATCGACGTCTTCCGGTGCGCCGGCAACGACGAGACGTCCATCACCCGTCCGCGCACGCACCCACGGCGTCACCGCGCTCAACTCGATCGCGCCGCTCATCGAGAGCGCATCCAACGAGGTCGCGGTGCCGGCGAGCGCGATGTCGCCCGACACGGTGTAAAACCATCCCGATACGTCACGTGCCGAGATGGATGCACTCACCGTGCGCGCGGCGACGCGGGCGCCGCGCGGCAGGTAGACCGTCAGGTCCGCCGACGTGACCGCGGTCCCTCCGTTGTGGTCCTCGACCCCGAACTTTAGAGAACTGGAATCGCCGCCGAGATAGAACTGTCCGGCGCGCACGCGGCCGCGAATCACGAGCGAGTCTTTGTCCCAGCCGACGAACCGCACCGAACCGGCGTCGTAAAAGACCTTGAGCTGGGCGTCCGCCCGGACGCGGCGCGCGCGCACCACCGGACCGTCGCCTTGTTGCGCACGGCCGGCGGCCGGCACGAGCAATGCCAGCGCGAGCGCGGTCGCGATGCGCGCGCTACCCCGCATTACCAACTCTCTGAAGTACGTCCACCTTCCGCCGATACGACTGCGCGAGCAATTGCCGCAGCGCAGAATTCCGCGGATCGCGCGCGACCGCATCCTGCAGCTCGGCGATGGCCGAGTCGACGACCGCGAGGTCGTGGTCGATGGCGCGCACGGCGTCGGGGCGCAGCATCGCGCGCTGCAGCTCGAGCTGCGCCAGGAGCGCCTGCGCTTCGTCCTGGTACAGGCGAACGGAATCCGATGCGGCCGTGAGTTGTACGTCATTCGTCGAGGCGGACACCACAGGCTGCTGCGCGGTGTGGCGGCGAAGCGCGAAACCCGCGACTCCAACGCCTACGAGAAGCATCGCGGCGGCAGCGACGGGCCATCCCACCCGGCGCGGGCGTTCGGCCTCGCCAACCGCGATCGACGCTACCTTCGCCGTGTCGATACGCGTCCGAATCTCCGGCCACAATGAGGCCACCTCGCCTTCGTCCATCGTCTTCAACGCCCGAGCCTCCGTCACCAGTCGCTTGAGTCGCGCGACGTCGTCGGCGCACGCCGCGCAGGCCGCCAGATGCGCGGCGACATCGGCCGACGCGTCGCCGGCCAAACCTTCGGCAACCATTTGCCGCTCTGCTTCCGTCAGATGCCGAGTGTCGTGTGTCATGATCCAAGCACCTTCAGCATGGCACGCCGAGCACGCCACAGCTGCACGCGCGCCGTCGCCGCGGAAATTCCGAGCATCGCCGCGATTTCATCATGGCTGTAACCGTACACGTCATAGAGCAGATAGATTTGTCGCGAGCCGTGCGGCAACCGCGACAGCGCCGTTTCGATATCCATGCGCGCGTCGCTCGACGCGCCCGCCTCGTGCCGTGTCGGGATGAGCGACACCTCGTCGATCGTCGCCAGCGGTCGCCGCTTGTCGCTTCGCAACCGCTCGAGCACCACGTTCACCGCCAGCCGATGCAGCCACGTGCCGAACGCGCTCTGTCCGCGAAACGACGCGAGTCGTTCCCAGGCGCGCACGAACACGTCCTGCACGAGCTCGCGCGCCGCCTGGTTGTCGCCGGTCATGCGCCGGCACAGCGCGAGCACCATACTCGCGTGCGCGTGGTACAGCGACTCGAACGCCGCAACGTCCCCGCGCTGCGCACGCTTCACCACCTCGCGCTCGTCGTGCGTCAACTCATTCCGCCCAACATGAAGTAAGGTCTGCATTCGAACTGTTGGACGGTGCCGGGGGTCGAAACGCTTACACGCCGGGTCCCTTGTCGATTTCCCAGCTGCCGGTCCGTTCGCTTTCCGGCGTACCGGCGCGATACATGATCACGTTGGCCTTCTCGAGGGTGATCAGCCCGCCGCCGAGCATCTTGTCCAGCTCCGGGAGAATGGCCTGAATCTTCTCGTCGGTCTCGACGCACTCGATGACGATCGGCATGTCCGACGAAAGATCGGCGAAACGATCGGTGTGCAGCGTCGAGCTGGCGCCAAAGCCCATGATGCCGCGAAACACGGTGGCGCCGGCGTAGTGCCGCGACCGCAGCAGCTCGACGATCTGCCGATACGTCGGCTTGCCCTCGAAGCGGTCCGACTCGCCGATGTGAACGCGCATCAAGACGCGCTCGCCCTTGAAACCGTGCACGATTCACCGCTCCCCGCGTCAGCCCTCGGCGCGCATGGTCACGACATAGTTGGCGGCGGCGAAGCCAATGGCCACCGCAATGAGACTCAGCAGCACGCTGCCCGCGACATACAAACCGGCGCGGCCATACTCGCGATCCTGCACCAACATCAACGTGTCGTAGCTGAACGTCGAAAATGTGGTGTAGCCGCCGCAGAATCCCGTCGTGAGAAAGAGCCGCAGCTCCTCGCTCACCGCACCGGACTGCAGCGAATAGCGAAGCAGGAAGCCCAGGAGCAGGCTCCCCGTCACGTTGATGACAAAGGTGCCGAACGGAAAATCAGCGCCGGCGCGTTGCTGGATCATTCCGCCCAGGAAGTAGCGCGCCACGCCGCCCGTCGCGGCGCCGATCGCGACTGCCCACAAGTTTCGCATGCCGATAAGGAAACGCCGTCAAGACGGTTGGGCCAGACGTCAACCCGTCGTCACTTCGCCAGCGCGTGGTTGGTGAACGCTTTCTCCAACGTGACCTCGCGCACTACACACGGCGCCAACCACGAGGGCACGGCAACCGCGTGATCCACATGCTCCAGCTCGACCTCGGCCAGCCACAGATCCGGGCGATCGAGGAATTCGTCGATCTCCCACCTCAGGTCGCCGTCCCGAACGTAGTAGCGCCGTTTGCGGACGCGTGCGCCCCGCGTGAGCGGCCACACCGCCTCGAAGAACTGGATGGTTGTTTCCTCTTCCGCCTCGAAGCGCTCGAGTCCGGAGCCGGCCTTGACCGTGCGAAAGTACGTCATGGCACCGCGCGCGTCCTTTATGCGCCGCACGCGCTCGTTGATGCGCGCGCCGGGCAAATATCCCTGATCGATCTCCACGGAATTCGCATCGTCGAGCCGTGTCGGGCGGCCAGTGAGCAAATACTTTCGCTCGATTTCGCGATCCTGGGAGTGGTGGGCCGGCATTTGCGGATTCTATTCAAGTACCCTGGCAGCCTCAACCGCAATTGTTCTGCTCGGCATTGCCCTTGCCTTCTTCGTGGGCGCCCATGCCCGCCCCAACGACGCATAGTACGACGTTCACGCCGCGCCCCGGACCCGGTCCCGAGGCGCTCGACGCGTTGCACCTGAGGCTCGACACGCTCGAGCGTCAATCCGGTGCGCGCGCGCTCGCGGTCGCCGTCTACGATACCGAGACTCAAGCCAGTTTCCGGCGCCACGCCGACCGCTGGTTCCATGCCGCCAGCACGATCAAGGTCGCGATCCTGCTCGGCGTCTACGCCTCCATTCATCACGGCTGGCTGCTGCCCCACTCGCGGCTGCACGTTCGCAACCGCTTCATGAGCGCGGTGGACGGCCATCCTTTTCGCGTGGCCGCCGACCGCGACGCGAACTCCGAGGTCCACGACTCGATCGGCAAGATGATGCGCGTCTCGGAGCTGGCGCTGCACATGATCGCGACGAGCAGCAACCTCGCGACGAATCTGCTGCTCGATCTCGTCGGGCTCGACACGGTGCAGCGCGCGCTCGACGAGCTGTCGATCGACGGCATCGACATCCGCCGCGGCGTCGAGGACGAGCGCGCCTTCGAGCGCGCGATCAACAATCGCGTCACCGCCGACGGCCTCGTGCAGCTGCTGCGACTCGTCGCCGAGGAGCGCGCGTACTCGCCCGAGCTGTCGCGCGAGATGCTCACGATTCTGCACGCGCAGGAATTCCGCAACGGAATCCCGGCGCGCCTGCCGTCGGCCGTGCGCGTGGCGCACAAGACCGGGGAGATCTCGACGATCGCGCACGACGCCGGCGTGGTGTACGCGCCGAATCGGAAGCCGTACGTGATCGCGGTGCTCACCGAGTGGTCGCCCGAAGCAACGGGTCGCAAGCAGACGATCGCGGAGGTGTCGCGGGCCGTCTTCGAGCTGCTCGCGGAGGCCAAGACGAATGGGTGAGGCGCATCGCTTTCCGCTTGCTGTCGTCGATGGCCTGCGTTTGGAAAAGCCGTTGCGCGACGCGCTGCTGCCGGGGCGGCTCATCCACGACGACAGCGGGAAACCGCGCCGGCTGCCGCGCTATTTCTACGAGATTCCGTCGTGGGAAGCCGCGATGAAAGTTCAACTCTCGCCGAATTTCGCGCTCTGGGAGTTCATTCAGACGGACGTGCGCGAGGCGGCGCCGCTTCGCGCGTTTCCGCGCTACGTGCCGTGCGCGATCACGCTCACCGCACTGTGCCTCGAGCAGCTTCGGCAGTCAGCCGGCACCTTCGTTCACATCGCGGCGAACGGCGGCTATCGCTCGCCGCGGCATTCGCTCAACACGAACGCGACCCCGCACAGCTGGGGCACGGCTGTCAACATCTACCGGGTTGGCGACGTGTTTCTCGATGACCGCGAGTCGATCGAGCGCTACGCGGCGCTCGCGCGACAGGCGCTGCCCGGCGCATGGACGCGGCCCTTCGGCGCGGCGCACGGTCAGACCGATGATCAGCTCCATATTGATTTCGGCTACGTCGTGTCGATGCCGCACGACGCTCCCGAGCAATTCCTCGGCTTCGACGCCGAGCGGAGAGTGTCGTGAGCACGCGGGACGCCGTGAAGCCGAACAAAGGCGAGGAGCGCGTCGAACGCTCGGTCGCGCTGGCGGCGGTGGGGCTCGAAGCGGAATTCTCTGTGGTGATCGATGGCAAGCCGTCGAAGCCCGAGAAGGTGTTCGGCAGTCCGACGCGCATCGTTCGCGTGCCGATGATGCATCGCACGGGGCGGTCGTATCATTTGCCGACCGGAGGCGCCGTGTATTTCGATACCGGCGTGATCGAGATCGCGACGCCGGTCATCGAGATCGAGCCGGGATGCGCCGCGCGTGCCGGCCGTTCGCTGTGGGAGAACATTCGCTATCTCCGCCGCGAGCTCGACGCGTGGGAGAAGCGCGAAGGCCACACCGTGCATCTCGCGGGATTCAGCACGCACTACAACGTGTCCTTCGAGCTGCCGGAGCACGAGCGCGGCGACAACCGCACGGTCGAAAAGCTGGCGCTGCTGCTCACGCACATCGTGCCGTTCCCGATGATGCTCCTCTCGGCGAATCGTCGCTCGACGGGCATTGGGGTGCGTCCGCGGCGCAATCGCATCGAGATCACGGCCGACTTCACGCCGGATGCGGCGCTGATGATCGCCGCGGCGACGTTCGTGATCGGAGTCGCGCGCGAGGTGATGACCTGGCCGACGTTCGATCTGTCGGCGCTCGACCGGCACGACATTCCGGTGGTGCGCGACTTCAAGCCGGAGCCGCACAGCTCGCGCAAAGGCTGGGTCGCTCGCTATTCCTCGTTCGGCGAGAACCCCTTCTGCGCCGACGTGAACGAGCCGCTGTGGAAGACGCGCCGCGGCGAGCTTCTCACGCTGCGCGAGATGGCAACGCGCGTCACGAACTACTTCCGTCCGTCGATCGCGAAGCTGGCCGATCGGCGCTCGCTGCGGCTCATCGAGCACGTGATGCAGGGTCGCACACCGTCGCTGCTGGAGCTGGACGATCGCCCCGCGTCGTACGAGAGCGTGGGACGCCTCTGCACGTGGACGAATCTCTTTCCCGTGCGCGCGCTGGCGCGCAGCCGGTACGAGCAGGTGTTCATTCGCGCGATCTCGGGACGCAAGCTGCAGATTGGCCGCGACTGGTTCACGCCGACGGGAATGAAAGGGTGGTCGCATGTCGTGTTTCTCCGCGACCGGGACGAGACGCGGCATGTGTTCTCGCTCGACTATCTGCTCCGGCATCTCGACACGTGGGAGGTCGGTCCGCGCGCGGCGCAGCGGATTCGGCGGAGCTTGCGAGAGAGACTCGATCGGCGGCAGTAGCGCCCCATCGTCGGCGCGAGGGAGCGTATCGCAGCGTTCTTTTGTCATCCCGAGCGACCCTGAGCGTAGCGAAGGCGAGTCGAGGGACCCCCTTCCCTGCGGAGGGCCCCTCCGTCGGGACGGGGGTCCCTCGACTGCGGCGCTACGCGCCTCCGCTCGGGATGACACGCGCTGAGGTGCAACAAAGTTCAGTAAATCATCCTTGCCCTGCCTCCGGCCACCCGTAGCATACTGACGACGCCGACGGTCTCCTCTTCCCGCTCCCACCCATCCCCCATGTGGCACGACCTGCTGACTCCCGGCATTCCGATCACCGAAAAGATCGTCCGCAGCCTGCTCGTCTACGTCTTCCTGCTCGTGGGACTGCGACTGGCCGGCAAGCGAGAGATGTCGCAGCTCAACTCCTTCGACCTCGTCGTGCTGCTGCTGCTGTCGAACACCGTGCAGAACGCCATCATCGGCAATGATAATTCTCTAACAGGCGGGTTGTTCGGCGCCGCGGTGCTGCTCATCGTCAACAGCGTGCTGGTGCGCACGCTGTACCACTACGGGAAGCTCGACAAGCTGGAAGGGCGCCCCGACGTGCTCATTCGCAACGGCCGCCTGCTTCGGCGCCACCTGGAGCGGGAGTTGATCACAGTGTCCGAGCTCGAATCCGCCGCGCGGCGCCAGGGAATCGATTCGCTGGCTCACGTGTCGGAGTGCCGGCTCGAGACCGGCGGCGCGCTGAGCTTCATCCAGCGCCACCCCACCGACGACGAGCAGCGGCATCACGAAATGCTCGGGCTACTGGGCCAGATCGATGCGCGTCAGCGCGCGATGGCCGAGCAGCTCGAGGCGGTCGAGCGGAAGCTGGCGGGCGCGGACGGCACCACGCCCTGATTCGCGAGCGACGCGCGCACTTCGCTGATGATCGCGACGCGCGCCGCATCGCGCAGGTCCGTCGCGGCGATGACACCCATCGGGCGATAGCGCGTTCGACGCAAGAGCGCACCGTCGGCGCGTGCGTCCACCGCGAGCATGAACAATCGCGCGCGCGCATGCGCTTCATCGCTGCCGCCGTCGATGCACGACGCAACCGGCGGAAGCGGCAACCGGTCGCGCGTCACGCGGGTTTGCCAGATCGTCCGCCAGGAGACAGGCGTCTCGAGCACGCGGCGCACGAGCAGCGTCGGATCGACTTGCATCGGATCCGCCCACTGCGACGCGAACGCGGCGCGCAGCGAATCCGGCACCGACGTCATCTGATCGATCGCCGAGAGTAACGATGCGGACCCGGCCAACCCGACGGCCGACGGCAGCCCCGCCGCATAGCCGGCAATGTTGGCGTCCTGCACGGCGGTGAGGAACGCGTCGCTGCGTCCCTGTCGCGCGAGCATCGACGCCACGAACCAATCGGAGCCTCGCGCGAACAACTCGGCCGGGCGATCCGACATTTTTCCTGACGACGCACCGACGGGCCGCATCAGTCGCGCATTCGCCAAACCACGCATCGATGCGGCGAGCGCGCCGCGCTGCGACGACATCGCGCGGTCGGTGCTGTAGCCCCCGCCTCCCGCGAACAGCGCGCGCGACGTTTGCCAATCGAGATCGTGTGAGAGCTCGTGCGCCAGCGTGCCGCTCGACGTGAACACGTCCAGTTGCAGCGACCGCGTCCGCGGATCGTGCATCGCGAGCGCGGAGTCGGGCAGGTCAGCGGTGCCGAACGCGACGCGTAATCCGGCGAACGACGCATAGGGAAAGACCGACGCCATGTCGCGCAGCGCGAGCTGCAGCTCACGACGGAAATAGGGCCGCCACGAGGAGGGAACCGATCGGCCGAACGTGACTCCCGAGAGTCCGAACTCGGACACGAGGTCGCTCTCGTCGGGACCGGCGTCGCCGACGAACCACGGCGCGCTCTGCGAATAGCTGCGCAACGCGACCGTCGATGCCAGCTGGGCCAGGCGTTCGGTGCGCGAAATCGAATCGTCGTCCGCCTGCGCGCGCGCGTATGTCGCCGCGAGCGTTTCATCATTCGTCGCGGCGGTCGCCTGCACGCCCTGACTGCGCTCGGTGACGATGATCTGGGCCTTTGGCGGCTGCTCGCGACCGAGCGTGGCAAGCCGCGCGGCGAATCGCGCGCTCAATACCGACACGCGCGCCCCGGTGGTCGGTGTCACGGTCACGCGCTCGAGCGTATCGAGCGCGTTCACGAGCGCGGGGACCGCGTTCATGGCTTCGACGCGCAACGACGACGTCATCGGCGCGAGCGTGGGTTGTTCGACGTCGAACGAGCGCGATGCGCGCCGATCGACCAACATCGTCATCACGTCTTCGTGGCGTTCGCTTGCATCGGCGAGCAGCGCGCGGGTATCGCGGAGCGCAAGCTCGCGATCGCGCACCAGAGCCGCGACCTGCGTCGCAATTGGCACGCTCGCCGAGCTCACTGTGCCCTTCCCGGCCGCGATCAGATACGCGAGCCGCACCGACAACTCGCCGGCACGCGGATCGCTTGCCGAGCGAACGGCCCGATCGATCAGTGCGAGATGCGCCTCGCCGATCGCGCCGACGCCACTCGCGGACCAGGGACCGATGCCGTCGAGCACGGACGGATCGACGACATAGGCGTCGCGTCGCAGCGTTCTACCGAGGAGCGCCCACGTGACCCGCTCGCCGAGCCACGGATCGATCCGCGGATCGTGCAGCGCTTCGTCGGCCAGGCGAAATGGGTCGCCCGCGCCAATGCGCAGCCGCTCGATGTAGCCGAGACCCACGGTGAGGGCGTCGCCGCGCGCGCCACGCGGCGCGGCGTTGCGCGCGAGCACGACGGTGGAATCGAAGTACCGCGTGCCGCGGGCGAGACGCGTGGCCGCGCTCGCGCTCATCGATGGGCGGTCGTTCACCGCACCGATCATCACCGCAACGCCTAACAGGCTCGCGGTCGCCAGCAGCGAGTACCGACGCACGACGTCCATCAGTCAATCATACACTGCGTCACCGAAGGAGTTGCGCCACGTACGGGCTCCCGGAGGCGCCTCCGGTGTATTTTGGTGCGATGCAAATTCACGAGCTGAGCTGGGGACTGGCAACATATGCCATGTTCGCCCTGCTCATCACGCCGTCGAGCGGCGCCGCGCAGCAAAGGCCCTCGCCCCCACGCCTGACGATGGAGCCCGGCCAAGCCGCCGGCGGTACCCTTGTTCGATTGACGATCGAGCGAGCTCCGCGGAACCTGGGCGACTCGATCGTGGGCGCAACGGGCACCATGGCGGGCGAGCCGCTCCATTTCCGCGCCGCGCCGGGCGGCAAACTCGAAGCACTCGGCGCCGTCCCGATCGGCATTTCGGATTCGCTCGTGGCACATGTGCAGGTCGAGCGTGCGTCGGGAAGCACCGATTCCGCGCGGCTGTTCGTGAAGTATCCGCATCAGCCGGCGCCGGCGCCGGCGAGCGTGGCGAAACGCGCCGCGGGCGCGCGACGCCTGCGCGTCGATGCGAGATTCACGAAACGCGACGCCGAGAACGACGCGCGCGTCGAGCGCGAGAACGAGCTGGCGCGCGAGATCGGCCACAAGGCGCAGGACACGCCGGCGATGTGGACGCAGCCCTTTCTGAGACCACGGCCGTCGAAAGTGACGAGTCGCTTCGGCAGCGGCCGCGTCTTCAATGGACGTCTCTCCAGCAGCCATCTCGGCATCGACTATCGTGGCAAAGTGGGCGAGCCGATCTACGCCGCCAATCGCGGGGTGGTCGCGCTCGTGGCCGAATTCTTTCTCGCGGGCAACGTGGTGTACATCGATCACGGCGACGGATTGATGACCGCGTACTTTCACATGAGCCAGCCTGAGGTCGCCGTGGGAGATACGGTGGAGCGCGGCCAGGAGATTGGTCTCGTCGGCGCGACGGGTCGCGTGACGGGACCGCATCTGCACTGGAGCGCGCGCTTTGGAGCTTTGACAATCGATCCGGCGGATCTGTTGTCTCTGGGGCCGCCGTTTGTGGAGAAAGGCGGAGGCGGGGTGGCGACGGGCGGCAAGGCGAGACGCTAACAAGGTGCTGCGAACGCTCCGTTAGAGAACGCTCTTCACCGCCCCCCGAGAGTAATCGACAATCCGACCATCGTCTTCCCGTTGGTGATGATGATGCGTTGCACTCCAAGGCTCGCGCCGATGTTGCTCAGACCGTTGGTCAGCGCGATGCCGCCGCCGATCATCGCACGCTGGCCGCTCGCACTCGGCGCGCCGCTGCTGATTTGCTCGTTCCCGAAGCCGAAGGCCGGCGTAATCCACGGCACGATCCGCAACCCCTGCGTCGGATCGCCGTTGAACAGCAGCGCGATCGGCAAGCCCACCATGCCGCTGAACTCGTGATCGACGTTGCGCGGCTTGCCGTATCCTAGCTCGCCGTTCACCGACACGGTGATGCGCGTCGCGGGTGCGGTCCCGAGCGCCGCCAGCCGCATGTCGCCGCCTACCCCAAGCATCAGCCCCGGCGAGCATCCGACCGTGTTGCTGCTGCACGTGGGAATCGTGGTGCCGCCGGTGAGCGATACCGTCGCCTCGGGTGTCACGGGCAGCACCGCGGTGGCGCCAAGGTTGTTGAAACCCACCGCGCCATTCGTCGGGACGTAGCCATAGCGAATCGCGAACACCACGCCCTGCTGTCGTTGATCGAGAATGGTGCTCGTCGCGATGGGCGCCACTGCTCCCGGTGGCGTGAGCAGCAGCGCACCGTACGCGGCGGCGTTGTTGATGTCCGACGATGAAACCTGCGCCGCCAGCGGCGACGTGGCGGCAACGGCCATGAGACCAGTCGAAAAACCAACCACCACGCAGGCGCGGGGAAAGCGAATCAGGTGCACGTGAGTTTCTCCAAGGAGTTGGTCTCGTCGCGCTGCACGAGGCGTGCTACGCCTGAGCTTTACCCACGTTGATTTACGGCCGAGCTCGCCAAGGGTTCAGCGAGGCATTGGGTCTTCCCCGGAAAATCGTGATCCGCCGAATACCACGGCCCGGCACGTGCGCCCTCACGGCGGCCGTAACCGGTACCCCAGGGAGGGAGCTCATGTCAGATATCAAGCGCACCGCCGCTCTCGGTTTGTTGCTCGCGCTCACAGGCGGCACGTTGGCCGCGTGCAAGGGTCACAACCAGACGGCGTACAACGACTCGACCGCGGCCAACAGCGCCGCCGGACGGCTCGACACCGCCGGCACGCCGGGTAATCCGTCGGCGGCCGCCGCGACACCCGCCACCGACTCGACCGCCGCGGCCAACACGGCGAACACCGCCAACAAGTGGTCGAACAACGCGATCGTCGCCTACGCCACCGCCGCGAACGAAGGCGAAGTCCAACTCGGCCGGCTTGGCGAGAAGAAGGCGACCAGCGCGGCTGTGAAAGCGTTCGCGCGGCAGATGGTCACGGATCACTCGGCCATGCTCGCCGAGACGAAGAAGCTCGGCACCAAGATCAAGGCGATGCCCGATACCACCATGGGCGACGTGCACGACCTGATGGGTCACTCGCGCGACGAGCTCAAGGAGCTCACCGACAAGGCCGCGGGCGCGGACTGGGACAAGAATTACATGGACAAGATGGTGTCCGACCACAAGGACGTTCTGGACAAGCTGCAGGACGCCGCCAAGAACACCACCGATCCCGACGCGAAGAAGGCGCTCGAGGGGGCGGTCGGGAAGGTGCAGACGCATCTGACGAAGGCGCAGGACATCCAGGCGAAGATGCCATAAGTGCCTTTAGTGCCGTTAGTGCGGTTGGTGCCGTAACTCGGCGACCGTACAATCAGGCGCGGAGGCACGAAAAGAGCACGGCCGGCGACCCCACAGGGTTGCCGGCCGTTTGCCTTTTTTGCTCTGGTGCTCGCTCCCTCGTCGATCTACGATATGTCCATGAACGTTCCCCCCGAGCAGCCGACGCGGGCCTCGCTCGAGCGACGACTTCCCCTGACCATTACCGCCATTCTGGCGGTGATTCTCGTGGCCGCGCTGGTCGCGACCTACGAAACGCTGGCGCATGCCGCGCGGGACAACGCGCGCGCGTCCCTACGGCGCGCGACGCACCAGCTGGCTATCCTCGCCGACACGTCGATCGCGCTGCAGCGCTTGCGGTACGCCGGCGTCGCGCACGACTCCGCCGTGCATCGCGCCCTGCGGCGCGGCGCGAGCGATTCCGCGGCATTGGCGGCGATCACCCGTCTCCGTGTGCCGTCCGACTCGGGCCTGCCGATCGAGCTGTGGACGGCCACCGGCAAGCGCATCGCGTTCGTCGGGCAGGATCGGTTGACGGCGCCCGCGCCCTCGCGCGACGACCGCGGCGTCACCAAACCGAGCCTCCACTTCGACGGCGTCGACTCGGTCCGCGCGGTGGACTCGGCGCAGATCGGCCGCCTGTATCTCGTCGGGACGCGAAGCTATGTGTGGACGCTCATACCAATTCTCGAACAATCGCGGGCGATCGGCTATATCGCACGGCAGGGGCGGATCGCGGCGAATCGGCAAATCGACGAAACGGTGCGTGCCCTCGCCGGCAACGACGTCACGACGTACTACCGCAACGCCGACGGCACGGCCTGGACGCGCATCGACGGGGCGCCGTTGGCCGCGGCACGGCTCGATTCGACGGCTCGCGGCTTGATCGGCGAGCGGCCGGACGGCCCGTCGGTGCACGAAGAGGAGCGCGTCGCAGCCACGCCGCTCATCGTCGGCATGGAGCTGCCCGAAGCCGCGGTGTTGAGCGGTCCGCGCGCGGTCGTTCGCCGGCTCATTCTTCTCAGCATCATTCTGCTGTTGACGGGCAGTCTGCTCGTGTGGCTCGTCGCGCGGCGCGTGGCGCGGCCGCTGCACGAGCTCACGGCGAGCACCGAAGCGATCGCGCGCGGCGATTACGCTCCGCGCACCGAGCCCCGCGACTATGACGAGGTGGCGCGCCTGGCAAGCGCGTTCAACCACATGACCCAGGAGATCTCGGCGAGTCGCTCGGAGCTGGAGCAGCGAACGAGCGAGGCGCAGGAGGCCAATCGCGCGAAGTCGGAGTTTCTCGCCACGATGAGCCACGAGCTGCGCACGCCGCTCAATGCAATCGGCGGATACGTGGAGCTCATCGAGATGGAGCTGCGCGGTCCGATCACGGACGCGCAGCGCCGCGATCTCTCGCGCATTCGCGCGGCGCAAGGGCACCTGCTGGGCTTGATCAGTTCGATGCTCGACTTGAGCCGGATCGAATCCGGACGCGTGTCGTACGACATCGAGTCACTGGCCGTGGCGCCCTTCCTGACGAACATCGGCGAATTGGTGGCGCCGCAAGCCACGTCGAAGTCGCTCGAGATGCACTACGTCTCGTCCGACGCCGCGCTCGCGGTGAGAGCCGACGCCGAGAAGCTGCGGCAGATTCTGCTCAACCTCCTCTCGAACGCCATTCGCTTCACGCCCACCGGTGGAACGATCTCGCTCGATGCCTCGCCGCTCGAGAATTCGAGAATCAGCATTCGCGTTTGTGATACCGGCCCGGGCATTCCCGCCGAAAAGCACGATGCGGTGTTCGAGCCGTTCGTGCAGCTCGACCGGTCGCTGACGAATACGACGGAAGGCATCGGGCTTGGCCTCGCCATCAGCCGCGACCTGGCGCGCGGCATGGGCGGCGATCTGCGCGTCAGCGACCGGCCGGGCGGCGGCGCGTGCTTCACGCTGACGTTGCCCCGCGCGCGCGCCGCCGGTGCGATGCAGGTCCACACCGGCGAGACGGCGAAGGCGAGTCTCAGCAGCTAGCTCTTTTTCAGCGTGACCATGACCGCGCCCATCGTGTGCCCGGTCCCGAACCGCTGCGTCGCCTCGGCGGCGGACAGACGCCGCACCTCCGCGACGTCGGCGACGTTGATCTCGCGCAGCGACTCCACGCCGCCGCGATGCACGCCTTCGACGTACACCTCGATCTGCTCGGGGCCGGCGCCGTTGCCGAAGCTGGCATTGCCGCGCGTTTGAAAGAATGCCGGGCGCGCGCGCTCGATCGCGGAGTAGAGATCGCCGGCGCTCATCGCGAACTCCGCGGCGGTGATCAGGTTCGGGTTGCGCGCTTGTTGTCGCGGCTCCGGCGTGGCGCTCGACGCGGAGCCGGCTCCGCCGCCGCAACAGGCGACTGCGGCAACGATCAGCGATCCAATGAGAAAGCGTCGCATGGGGTTCATCGGGTGAGGGTCGTGTAAAGACTCGAACGCGGAAAGCGCGGACGCAAGCCCCACTCATGTCCCGGGAAAACAACGAAAAGCGGTGGAAGGGTTGGCCCCTTCCACCGCTTTCGTTCACTCAGTACAGGTTGTAGCAGGTCTTACATGGCCGGTTCGGCGATCTTACGCCTTGCGGTCGATGCAGCCCTTGAAGTTCGGGTTCGCCTTCTCGCCGTCCGGCACCGGGAAGTTGACGTCGGTGCCGAAGTTACCCGGCTTGTGGAACTGCCCCGTCGGGAAGACTTGATCCTGCGTCTTGCCGTAGAGTCGGATCTCGCGACGCAGATTGGGCACACGCTCGCCGCGGCCAAACTGCCAGAACGCCGCCTCGCGGAAGAGGATCGCGACCGCATCGCTCTTCGTCGTCGGCGTGGTCGTGAGCGCCGGCAACGCCGGCACGGACAGCGGACCAATCTGTTGCTTCGACGTACGCAGCGCGTTCAGGATGGTCATCATGCCGGCGAAATCGCCCGAAGCCATGTGCGTCTCGGCCTCGAGAAGACGCGCGTCGATGCCGCTCACGAGCGGCACCGGATCGCTGCGTCCCGGATAGACCTGCTGGTCAAACAGCGGTGTCACACCATCGAACGGCTTGACGGACTTTGGCGACGCGGCGGTCGGCACCCGTGGATCGTGCGCCGACACGAACGGCGTGGCGTTCTGAATGCGGCCGGTGACGTTGTCGACGCTGTCGCTGACCGTGTAGCGGCCGGCGCTGATGTTCAACGCCCACAACTGCTGATCCTGCGTCGTCGGGTCGAACGTCTGGTCGTACTCGAACGACGTCGGCACGACTGCCGAGGTGACGAACGGGGCGGCCGCTGCCTGCTGGCCGAGATTCATCAGCGCCCGGGCCTTGCCGATCGACGCGGCCTGCTTGACCTTCGCCGCGAGAGCCGCGTCGTTTTGCTCCTTCCCTGCCAGCGTCAGCGCGCTGTCGAAGTGCACGGATGCCTGCTTGAAGATCGAATCGTCCGTCAGCGACGGGCCATACTGCGGCACACCGTTCACCGTGTAGGTGAGCGGAATGCCGTTGCAGAAGTTCTCGGCGAGCTCCATCTCGAGGAATCCGAGGGTGAAGTACATCTCACCGATCGCCGCCGAGGAATCAGGCGTCAACTGGAACGACTTGTCGATGGCCGTTCGCGTGAAGCCGCGCGCTTGCTGCAAGCCGTTGTACGCCGTCTGGAGGTTGGCGTTGTTCGTCTGGATGCTGCGCTGGTCGATCTCGTTGCGCTGCGAGAACGTGTCGCTCGACTTCCATTCGTCGGCGAGCAGCCCGCCGTACATCCACATGCTTTCCGTTCCGGCCGCGCGACTCTTCAGCTGGCCCAGCGCCGACACCCGCAGCGCGGTCGCCGCCGCGGGCGTGCTCACCTGCGACGGGTCGATGATACCCGGATTCTGAGGAGCGAGCAGCTCCTGTTTCACGTCGCACCCCGAAAGCAGGGGTGCGACGGTCAACGTGGCGCTCAACAGCGTCCATCGAGCGCGCTTCAAAGTATTCAGCATCTATGATCGTCCTCGAGGGAGTCTTAGTAGTGGAGGTTGAGGCGCACCGTGAAGTACGTCTTCGGCGGCTGCGTGATGAAGTCGTCCGGGATGTCAGCGGTGCCGGTGGCGCCGGACGTGTAGTTCGATTCCGGGTCCACGCCGTCGTACTTCGTCCACACGTGCAGGTTGCGCGCGCCGAGCGTGATGTTCGCGTCCCTCGCGCGGAGCCGTGCCGCCAGCGTGTTCGGCATCTGCACCACCGCCGACACTTCACGCAGGCGCCAGAACTGGCCGTTCTCCCAGTAGCCGCGGCTCGTCGTGATGCGCGTGCCGTTCACGATCGTGCCGGTGCTGTTCGCCACGGCGCGGGCCTGACGGTAGAGCGACACCGTCTTGTCCTGATCTTCCTGACAGGACCGTGGCAGCTGCTGGCAGACAAACTGTGCCGTGGCGTTCTCGTTCACGTAGCCGCCCTTGTAGTCGAGCAGCACGTTGATGCGAAGGCGGCGGCGCAGGAGGTCGAACCCGTTCTGCAACGAGAGCAGATCGCGCGGCGCCGAATACCCGGCGAAGACGACGCCGGTATCGACGGTCACTTCGCTCGACTGAATGATGCCGTCGCCATTCTTGTCGGCGAACGTGAACGGACGCAGGAACAGGCCGTTCACCGGGAAGCCGACGGAGTCGCGGGCAGCACCCGTGCCGATCGTCTTGTTCGGCTTTCCGTTCGCATCAAAACCGAGTGTTCCGATCTTGTTCGAGTTGTGCGAGCCCGAGATCGTCAGGTCCCAGCCAAACTGCGAGCGATCGACGATCTGCGTGTTGATCGCCGTTTCCCATCCGCTGTTCTGGACGGAGGCGATGTTCGAGCGAACGGTCGTCGCCGAGGGCGCCGCCGACGTGGCGATCGGAAGGCTGACGAGCGCATCCTTCGTCTTCTTGTTGTAGTACGTCACGTCGAGATTGACGCGGTTGCCGAAGAGGCGGGTCTCGAAGCCCGTCTCGAGCTCGCCCGACCGCTCAGGCTTGAGGTTCGGGTTTCCGAGAGCGCTCTCCTGCAAGCCGGTCGTCGGCGCGTCGGCCAGGTTCACCGTCACGGCGCGGAAGGTCCGCAACGCGTCCGTGGAGCCCGGCTGCACGCCCGACTGGCCGTACGCGCCGCGGAGGCGGAACATGTTCAGCCAATCGTACTTCGGGAAGAAGCTCTCGTCGGACATGATCCACGACAGGCTGGCCTTCGGGTAGAAGACGCGCTGGAAGTTCGTGCCGAACGCGCTGTTCTGGTCCGAGCGCACCGCCAGGGTCAGGAAGAGCCGATCGCGAATGCCGCCCTGCTCCTGCACGTACACGCCCAACGTCTTGGTTGCGGTGGCCTGCTGGTCCGAGGAACCCTGGATGGCGGAGTCCTGCGTGCGCGTCGCGCCCGGCGGAAGGGTCTGGCCGCTGCCCTGGGTATTGTCGGACTCGATGTTCACGTAGTCCGCGCCGACCGACGTCTTGAGGTTCAGGTACGACTTCGGGTTCCACGACGAGTTGCTGACGATCTTCGCGGTGAAGTCGCGATGCTGATTGTGATCGTCCTCGATGAATCCGAGCTGGTCGGTGCTGAACGCCGGGCAGTTCGAGAACTGGCAGAGGTTGATGTACTGCGTACCGGAGTAGTCGATGCCGACCGTCGCCTGGTTCTGCATCCAGGTCAGCGGACGCCACTGCGCGTCGGCGCTTCCGGTCAGGCGCTGAATGCCTTCCTCGGTGATCTGCTCGAACACCTGCGCCGGCGAGAAGCGCGCATAGCCGCGAAGGTTCTGGCCCTCGGGGCTCGTGCAGTTGTAGTCGAAGTTGCACGACGCCGTGCCGCTGCCGAGATAGATCAAGCCGCCGATGCCGGTGATGTTGTTATCGACGTTCGGCGCGCGCTGATCGCTCTTTCCGAAACCGGCGTTGATCGAGAGGTCGAGCTTCGGGGTCACCGACGCGTTCAGGTTCGCCCGGATGTTCTGGCGCTGCATCGCTTCGGGATTGATCCACTCGTCCTTGGCCGCCGTGTGCAGCGTATCTTCGAGGAACGTCCGCGCGAAGTTCGGCATGTGGTACGTGCCGACTTCGTCGAACAGCTCGCCGCTCACGAAGTAGCGAACGGCGTCGCTGCCGCCGCTGACCTGCAAACCATAATTGGTGTTGTGACCCGTCTGGAACGGACGAATGCTCGGGTCCATCGCGACGTTGATCGACGTGAGGCTGTCCGCGATGCACGTGCCGGCGGTGTTCGCCGACGTGAACATCGTGGCGAGCTGGCAGCGCGTGTTGACCGTGGGCTTGGCGGCCGTGTGGCCCCAGAGCGCGTACGTCGACGGATACGTGTTGCGATCCTGCACGGCAGCGCCTTCGACGAACCAGTTCCAGCGCGCCGAACCAGAGCGGCCCTTCTTGGTGGTGATGACGATGACGCCGTTCGCCGCATCGGTACCGTACAGCGTCGCGGCCGACGGACCCTTCACGATCTCGATATTCTCGATGTCTTCGGGCGAGATGTCATTTACGCGGCTCGGTGCCGTGCCGCCGACGCCGATCGCGATGGCGGCGTTCCCGGCCTGGCTCGTTAGGCGCACGCCGTCGATCACGTAGATCGGGTCGTTCGTGAGCGACAGTGAGCTCGTCCCGCGGACGCGGACGCGGCTGCCACCACCGGTCATGTTCGAGGGCATCACCTGCACGCCCGGCGCCTTCGCCACGAGAAGGTCGCCCATGTTCTTGATCGGCGACTCCTGCACCTTCTTCGTCACGTCGATCGTCGCGATCGAGTTCCCGAGCTCGCTGCGTCGCTGCTGACCCGTCGCCGTTGTGACGACCTCCTGCAGGACCACGAGGGTGCGGTCGAGCTCGAAGTCGAGCGTGGCTGCCTGTCCTACCGTCACGGTAACGGGGCGCTTCTGCTCCACGTAGCCGACGCGAAGCACGCGCACTTCGACGTTGCCGGCAGGGACACCCCGGAGGGTGTATCGGCCGTCCGCATTCGTGAGCGTGAAGATGGACGTCCCTAACACGATCACGCGCGTATCCGGAAGCGGCTCCGGGCTCCCGCGTACCGTCACTCGCCCCGTGATGCTCGCTGCCGCCGCCGGCTGCTG